>DATLPT010000053.1:0-6707 GCA_035535635.1 Lapillicoccus sp.
GCACGCGCCGCGCAGCAAGGCCGTGGCCAGGGTCTCGCAGACCGAGGCCAGCGAGTCAGCGCCGGGGCCGGCGCCGGCGGCCGCGAGCGCCTCGACCCCCGCTTGCATCGTCCGGACCAGGTTGGTGCCGGTGTCGGCGTCCGGCACCGGATAGACGTTGAGCCGGTCGATCTCCTCTCGAGCGGCCACGAGCGCCGCGAGGCCCACGCCGGCCCACCGGCGCACAGCCGGCCCGTCCAGGACGGCCACCCGCCCCGGCTCGGTGTGCTGATCGTGCTCCGCCGCCACGCTGGCGAGGCTAACCAATTGGGGCGACGATCCCGCTGGTTTGGGCCGCCGCCGCGGCCTCGGCTACCCTGTAGCGGTTGCCCGGTTCACCCGGGTGTGCCCGTCCGCGGCCGAACGACTGTCCGTACGACCTGACCTGGAGATCACTGTGGCTGCCACCTGCGACGTCTGCGGCAAGGGCCCGGGCTTCGGCCACAACATCTCGCACTCGCACCGTCGCACCAAGCGCCGCTGGAACCCCAACATCCAGCGCGTCCGTACGCTGGTCGACGGCGTGACCCCGAAGCGCCTTAACGTCTGCACCTCGTGCCTCAAGGCGGGCAAGGTCGCGCGCAACGCCTGACCCCCTAGCGGTTCGTGCCCCGAGCGGCATCGAATCCCGACCGCTGCGCGCACGAAGCAGCTCAGCCGCCGAAGTGGTCCCAGCCCCGCGGCTGCTCCGGTATGCCGTCGACCGCCACTCCGTGGCCGGCCCGGACGCTGCCGATGACGCGGAAGCCCTCCGGCACGCCGGCGCCGGGGGGGAACGTCGCGAGCAGGGAGTGCTCCTCGCCACCGCCGAGCACGCACTCGCGCGCAGGCTCGATGCCGAGAACCGGCTCCAGCCGGCCCACATCCCCGGCCAGCGCCGCGGACGAGAGGTCGACGCATACTCCACTCGCCGTCGCGACCCGCGAGGCGTCGCGGAGCAAGCCGTCCGAGAGATCGATCATCGACGTCGCCCCGGCGTCGGCCGCGACCGGTCCGAGAGCCAGGGGTGGGGACGGCCGACGGTGCACCGCGACCGCCTCGGGATCTGCCTCGGCTCGCCCCTCCGACAACAGCCGCAACCCGGCTCCGGACAGCCCCAGGGACCCGGCCACGGCCACCACGTCACCGACCTGCGCGCCGGACCGGAGCACCGCTCGACGTCCGTCCAAGGAGCCGAACGCCGTCACGGACACCGTGAGCACGCCCTCGGGCGCCGACGACAAGTCCCCGCCGACCACCGGACAGGCCGCCGACGCGGCGACGGTGGCCAGACCGCGGGCCAGGTCGAGCACCCAGTCGAGCGCCGTCGACGGGGCCATGACGAGGGTCACCAGCAGCGCCACCGGCCGCGCCCCCATGGCTGCGACGTCGGCGAGGTTCTGGGCGGCGACCTTGGCGCCGACGTCCTCCCCGGTCGACCACTCGTCGTGCCAGTCGCGGCCGTGGACCACGGCGTCGGTCGTGGCGACCAGACCACCGGCCCCGACCGTGAGCACGGCCGCGTCGTCGCCGGGGCCAACGGTCACGTCGCGAGACTCTCCGGCCGCGGCGAGGACCGGGAAGACCATGGCCAGCAGCTCGTCCTCGCCGACGTCGGCCACCGTCCGGCGTCCGCCTTTTCCTGGGCCCATTGGGCGCACGGTAGCGTCTGCCCTTGGGCGCACCGCCGCGCCCACGTCCTCATTGCGGAAGAAGGTGTGTCGTAGGTGGTCCAGGCATACATCCTGATCCAGACCGAGGTCGGCAAGGCGGCGTCCGTCGCCGAGTCCATCGCCAGGATCTCCGGGGTCTCCCTCGCCGAGGACGTGACCGGTCCCTACGACGTCATCGCCCGGGTCGAGGCCAACACCGTCGACGAGCTGGGCAAGCTGGTCATCGCCAAGATCCAGGACGTGCCTGGCATCACTCGGACCCTCACGTGCACGGTGGTCCACGTCTGAGGTCCGCCCTCCTCCTACTCGCCGCCGCCGCGCTGCTGGGCGGATGCTCCCGGGGCGTGCCCGTCACCGTGCCGGCCCAGGGCGGTGATCCGGTATGCGTCACCGCTGCCGCAGCGTGGCCGGCGTCCGTCTCGGGTCGTCAGCCGGTGGCGACCGACCCGGTGGACCCCGCGGTGCACGCGTGGGGCGATCCGGCGATCGTCGCCCGGTGCGGGGTGGCTCCCCCGGGTCCGACGACCGACGACTGCCTCAGCGTCAACGGCGTCGACTGGGTGGCGACGCCGCTCAGCGACGGCACGCGGTTCGTGACCTACGGCCGCAATCCGGCAATCGAGGTGCTCATCCCCAAGTCGGACGTGCCGGGTGGGTCCCTGCTGCCGGTCTTCGCCGCGGCGGCGCAGGCGCTGCCGGAGACCGGGCGCCACTGCAGCTGACGCCGACGGGCACCGGGCCGCGACCGCAACGGTTGCCGTGCCGCGGCTCGACTGGGTGAATGGCTTCACTGTTTCTGTTCGGCCGGTTGCTTTCTGTTGGAGAGGAATTGCCACATGCTTCGCCCCCAGGACGGCCCCACCCGTGAGCGCAAGCGTCTCGACGGCCTGTGGTCCTTCGCCTTGGATCCCGACAGCGCCGGCAGAGACGGAGGTTGGTGGGAGGGACCGCTGCCCTACGCCCGAGAGATGGCGGTGCCCGGCAGCTTCAACGACATCGCGGCGGATGCTTCGGTCCGCGACTACGTCGGCGACATCTGGTACCAGCGCACGGTCTTTGTCCCTCGCGGATGGGAGGGCGACCAGGTCGTGCTCACGTTGGAGTCGGCGACACACCGGGCCACGGTGTGGGTGGACGACACCGAGGTGGTTTCACATGAAGGCGGCTACACGCCGTTCGAGGCCGACGTCACGTCGGCCGTGACGCCGGGCAGGCAGATCCGGATCACCGCCGTGGTCAACAACACCTTGTCGTTCCAGACCATCCCGCCCGGCGTCATCGAGGACACGCCGACGGGCAGGAAGCAGCTCTACTGGCACGACTTCTTCAACTACGCCGGGCTGCACCGCAGCGTTTGGCTGCACGCCAGACCGCCCGCCCACGTCGACGACATCACCGTCGTCACCAGCCTGGACGGGACTTCGGGCTCGGTCGGCTACGCGGTGAAGACGGTCGACGCCGAACAGCTGGACGTCAGAGTGGTCCTTCGCGATGCGAACGGCACCGAGGTGGCGACCGCCACCGGTGACAGCGGGACCCTCACCGTCGAGCCGGTGCACGCCTGGGCGCCCGGTGACGGCTACCTCTACGACCTGGAGGTCCAGCTGGTGGACCCATCCTCCGACTCCGATCCGGTGGACTCGTACCACCAGAGCGTCGGCGTGCGCACCGTCGAGGTGCGCGGGACCAAGTTCCTTCTCAATGGAGAACCGTTCTACTTCACAGGCTTCGGCAAGCACGAGGACATTCCCGTGATCGGCAAGGGGCACAGCGACGCGTACCTGCTGCACGACTTCGAACTGCTCAAGTGGATCGGCGCCAACTCCTTCCGCACGTCGCACTATCCCTACTCGGAGGACGTCCTGGACTACGCCGACCGGCAGGGCATGGTGCTCATCGACGAGACGGCGGCCGTCGGTCTGAACATGGGCCTCGGCGGCGGCATCTTCGGGGGCCAGGGGTATACGACGTTCTCCCCCGAGACGATCAACGAGGAGACCCGAGAAGTTCACGCTCAGGCGATCCGCGAGCTGATCGCCCGCGACAAGAACCACCCCAGCGTCGTGCTGTGGTCGATCGCCAATGAACCCGAATCGCACACGGAAGGCGCGGAGAGCTACTTCCGCCCGCTGTTCGACGTGGCCCGAGAGGCTGACCCCACGCGTCCGGTCGGCTTCGTCAACGTGATGCTCGCTCCCTATGGCAAGTGCCGCGTCTCGCAGTTCGGTGATGTCCTCATGCTCAACCGGTGCTACGGCTGGTACGTCAACACAGGCGACCTGCCGGCGGCGGAACGCGCGTGGGAGGAAGAGCTGAGAGGTTGGGCGAGCGAAGGCAAGCCGATCATCATCACCGAGTACGGCGCCGATACCTACCCTGGTCTGCACTCGGTGACCCCGCAGCCGTGGAGCGAGGAGTACCAGGTCGAGTACCTCGACATGAACCACCGCGTCTTCGACCGCATCGACGCGGTCGTCGGCGAACAGATGTGGAACTTCGCCGACTTCATGACCACGCCAGGCATCATGCGGGTCGGCGGCAACAAGAAGGGCGCGTTCACGCGGGACCGCCAACCCAAGTCGGCCGCTTTCGCGTTGCGCCGTCGTTGGCGTGACCGGGCCGGAATTACGTCATCGTGACCACTCCAGAGGGTCGGCGTCAGCGGAGGCCGAGCGGCCGCTCCAGCGCCAGGGTCACCAGCTCGTCGATGAGCTCCGAGTAGCTCAGCCCGCTCTTCTCCCACGCGAACGGGTACATCGAGGAGGGCGTGAAACCGGGCATCGTGTTGATCTCGTTGAGGATCACCCGGCCGTCGTCGGTGTAGAAGAAGTCGACCCGGGCGAGGCCCTCGCACCCCGCCGCCTCGAACGCCCGGACCGCGAGCGACGTCATCTGCTCCGCCACCTCGACGGGAACCTCCGCCGGGCACACCAACACCACGTCGTCGGCGAGGTACTTGGCCTCGAAGTCGTAGAAGGTATGCGTGTCGACGACGACCGCCTCGCCCAGCTGGCTCGGCCGGGGCGGACCGCCGTGCCGGCCGCCGAGCACCGCGCACTCGATCTCGCGGCCGTGGACGCCGGCCTCGACGACCGCCTTGGGGTCGTGGGCGTGCGCGGCGTCGAGCGCCTCCGCGAGCTCGTCGGGGGACGCCACTCTCGAGATGCCGATGCTCGAACCCGACCGCGCCGGCTTGACGAACACCGGCCAGCCCAGCGCCGCGATCTCCGCCTCCACTGCGGACCGCTCGGCCCGCCACTGGCGCGCGGTGACGACGACGTGCTCGACGATCGGCAATCCCGCGGACGCGAAGACCAGCTTCATGAACGCCTTGTCCATCATCACGGCCGACGACGTGACACCCGATCCGACGTACCGCACGTCGGCCAGCTCCAGCAGCCCCTGGATCGTCCCATCCTCGCCGAACGGCCCGTGCAGCAACGGAAACACGACATCCACCGCACCGAGCTCGTGCGGCGGCCGGCCCGGCTCGAGGACGGTCAGCGACCGCTGCGCTGATCCCAGCGGCACGAGGACCCCGCTGCCCGACCCGTCGACCTCCGGGAGGTGGCCTGGAGCCAGCCGCAAGGGCTCCGGATCGTCCGCGACGAGGACCCACCGACCGTCGCGCGCGATCCCGATCGGCACCACGTCGTACTTCTCCCGGTCGATCGCCGCCAGCACGCTCGCGGCCGTCGAGCAGGACACCGCGTGCTCCGGAGACCGTCCGCCGAACACGATGGCCACACGCGTCTTCCGGCCCGGTGCCCGAACCTCCGGGGTCTGGTCGCCCACCGGCCAGACCCTATCCCGCCGGTAGCGTGTCGCCGGTGACCGGCACCCGCGAACCCCGTCACGGCGCAGCCGATCTGGACGGTCTGTCCCCCGCCAGCCTGGTCGTGGCCGCCGGCCGGCCACGACGCATACCGGGTGCTTCCGTCAACCCCCCGGTCGAACTGTCCGCGACGTATGCGGCGCCGCAAGCCGGAACCGGGTACGGCCGCAACGGCAACGCCACGTGGACGGCGCTGGAGGAGGCGGTCGGGGCCCTCGAGCACGGCGACGCGCTCGTCTTTGCTTCCGGGATGGCCGCCATAGCCGCCGCCATGGCCTTCGTGCCCGCAGGTGGGACCGTCGTGGCACCGCGCACCGCCTACAACATCACCACCGCGCTGCTCGCCGACTACGCCGACGAGGGCCACACCGTCCGGCACGTGGACATCGCCGACACCGACGCTGTCGTAACGGCGCTCGACGGGGCGGACCTGCTCTGGCTTGAGTCGCCCACGAACCCCACCCTCGAGGTCGCCGACCTCCCGACCCTCGTCGCCGCGGCCCGCGCCCGTGACGTGCTCACCGTCTCGGACAACACGTTCGCCACGCCGCTGCTGCAGCAGCCGCTCGACCTCGGCGCCGACGTCGTCGTCCACTCGGCCACGAAGTACCTCTCCGGCCACTCCGACGTCCTCCTCGGCGTCGCCGTGACCCGGCGCGAGGAGCTCTACACCGCGCTCCAGCGGCGCCGCCTCGTCCACGGTGGCATCGCCGGCCCCATGGAGGCGTGGCTCGCGCTGCGCGGCCTGCGGACGCTCCACGTGCGGTTCGAGCGGCAGTGCGCCAACGCCGTCGAGATCGCCCAGCGGGCCGCGGAGCACCCGGCCGTCGAGCGGGTCCGGTACCCCGGATTCGGGGCGATGGTCTCGATCGACGTGCGCGGTGGTGCGGCCGCCGCAGACCAGGTCGCCGCCGCATGCCGGCTGTGGCTCGACGCCACCAGTCTCGGTGGCGTCGAGTCCCTGATCGAGCGACGGCGCAAGCATGCGGCCGAGTCGCCGACGGTGCCGGAGAACCTGCTGCGAATGTCGGTCGGCATCGAGGACGTGGACGACCTGTGGCGCGACCTGGCCCAGGCGCTGGACCTGGCTTAGTCCGGGTCCCCGTCAGGTATCGGAGCGGAGAACTTCGTGGGGTGATTTACGTCGGGGCCCCCGCGAAGTATCGGAGCGGAGCGGAGAA
>DATLPT010000054.1:0-3868 GCA_035535635.1 Lapillicoccus sp.
ACCTGCGCCGCGGGCGCCGTCGCCCTGGGCGCGGTCGTGGTCGTCGCGCTGCTGCACCGGGCGGACGACCAGCACGGCGAGCACGCGACCGGTCGTGAGAAGGTCGACGCGGGGAGCGCGACGTGAGGAGGGATGCCGGTGGCACTGGTGCTCACCGTCACGACCGGGCGGGTGGACCCGGCGCAGGCCGAGGCGTTCCAGGTGACCTTCCGGACGCTGCTCGTCCGCCGCTTCGACGAGGCGCCGTACCTCCGGCAGGCCATGCTCGTGCACCTCGGCGACAGCGTCTGGCAGATGTTGACGCTGTGGGACAGCGCACTGGCGCAGAGCCACGTCGTCGACCACGACGTGCCGCTGACCGTGCGGATCTTCCGCGACTTCGGGGTCGAGCCGGAGATCCAGCTGGCCGATGTCGCGTCGTTCCTGCAGCCGCGCCGCACCGTGCCGCCGCCGGCAGCCGAGGCTCCCACCGCCGAGGCCCCGGCCGCCGAGCCGTCGCCGGGGAGGCGGGAAGAGGGCCCATGACCGTCGACCTGCACGTCCGCGAGGCCGGGGCCGGACTCCCCGTGGTCATGCTGCACGCGTTCCCGCTCTCGTCGGCGATGTGGCTCGAGCAGCGCAACTCCCTTGGCGAGCAGGCCCGGGTGATCACGCCGGACCAGCGCGGCTTCGGCGGCTCGCCACTGGGCTGGGACGAGCCGTCGCTGGACCAGGTCGCCGACGACGTGGCCGCGATGCTCGACCGGCTGGCCGTCGACCGCGCCGTCCTGGGCGGGCTGTCGATGGGCGGCTACGCCGTGATGGCGTTCCTCCGCCGCCACCCGGACCGGGTCCGCGCCCTGGTGCTCGCCGACACGAAGGCCGGCGCAGACAGCGCGGAGGCAGCGGCGAACCGGGAGCGGATAGCGGGCCGTCTGGACGACGAGGGCAGCTCGACGGTACTCGTCGACGAGGTGCTGCCGTCGCTGCTCGGAGCCACCACGGTCCGCGACCGGCCCCTGGTCGCGGGCCGGGTCAAGGGCCTGGTCGAGGCGGCACCGCCGGCCGCGGCCGCCTGGGCGCAGCGGGCGATGGCGGTCCGTCCCGACTCGCTGGACACGCTGCGTGCGACCGACGTGCCTGCCTTGGTCCTGTGGGGCGAGGAGGACGCGCTGGCCTCCCGGGCCGACGTCGACGCGATGGTCGAGGCGCTGCCGCAGGCCCGGCTCGAGGTGCTCGCCGGGTCCGGGCACCTGACCGCGGTCGAGGTGCCGGCCGACTTCGACGCGGCAGTGGGCGCGTTCCTGACGACGCTGGCCTAGCGGCTCAGACCTGGTCCATCCGCGGGATCGCGACCTGCCGGAGCACCAGCAGCACCGCGGCGGCTACCGGGATCGCCAGCAGCGCGCCGACGACGCCGAGCAGCGCGCCGCCCAGCAGCACGGCCACCACGGTTACTGGTGCGGGCACGTCGACCGCACGACGCATCACCCGGGGGTAGACCACGTAGTTCTCGAACTGCTGGTAGGCGATGTAGAACACGACGCACGAGATGCCGACCACTGCCGACTCGGTGAAGCCGAGCAGGGACACGACCACGGCGGCGATGGTCGCGCCGATCAGCGGGACCAGGTCGAGCAGCGCGACGAACAGCGCCAGCGCGAGTGCGTAGGGGAGCCCGATGATCATCAGGAAGACGTACGACGTGAAGCCGGCCACGAAGGCGACGGTCAGGGCGCCGCTGATGAAGCCGCCGATCCGGTTGATGACCTCGTCGCTGAGCAGCGTCACGCGTTCCCGCCGGCTCGCCGGGACCAGCCGGTAGGCCTGCCGCTTCATGCTCGGCAGCGCCGCCAGGAAGTACAAGGTCATGATGAGCAGCGACAACGCGCTGAACACGGCGTTCAGCACCACCCGGCCGACCCCGACGATGCCGCCGAACATGCGCTGCCCGAGGTCGCCGGAGGTCACGTAGGTCTGAGCCCGGTCGATCACGCCGTAGTCCTGGTCGAACTGGCGGATCGTCGGGTTCCTGCGCAGGTCGGCCAGGTAGTCCGGCAGCGCCTTGACGAACGCGTTGCTCTGCTCGATCACCGGCGGCAGAACGGCGAAGCCGAACCCGACGAAGGCCGCGATGACGCCGAGGAACACGATCCCGACGGCCACGCCGCGACGCATCCCGCGGTCGATCAGCCACTCAACGATCGGGCTCAGGCCGATGGCGAGGAACAGCGCCACCGCAATGAGCACCAGCACGCTGCGCGCCTGCAGGAAGGCCTGCACGAGGAACCAGGCGGTGAGGACGCCGAGGGCGCCCAGGAAGCCGAGCATGAATGGTGAGTCCCGCCGGATCGGCCGGCCGAGCGAGCCGAAAGCCGGGTCCAGGGTGTCCGAGTGCACCTCGTCCTCGGCCGTCTCCGCGGCCTCCTCCGCCGCGCGCGCGTCGTCGCGCGCTTCCTCGGCGTCCTCCCGTGCTTCCTCGGCGTCCGCTGCGGCCGACCGTGCGTCGGCCGCAGCGGACTCCTCGGGGTCGGCCACCGTCAGCGCTTGGCGGCTGAGGGCTTCTCCGGGGAGACGGTGGTGTTCTGGCTGTCGGTGCCCTGGGCGTCCTTCGCCACCGGCGACGCGGGCGCCGTGTTTCCGGCGTTACCGGCGTCGTCGTCCTTGTCCGGCGTCTTGACGTGCGACGGCGGGACCTCGGCACCGCCGGCCGGCTGGTCGCCGCCCCCGGCCGGCTTGTCCTCGCCCTTGACCGCCTGGTCGCCCTTCGCCGCGGCGGCCGGTGCGGCCGGTGCGGTGGGCTCGTCGGCGATCGGGTCGGGCAGCGCCGCCCCGGTCAGGGTGGCGAGCATCTGCCGGACGTTGGTGAGCTGGGCGTTGATGCTGTCGCGTCGCTGGGTGGACGCCGAGAGCTCGCGCTCGGACTCGCCGCGGATCCGCTCGGCCTGGACCTTGGCCTGGGCCACGATCTCGTCGGCCTGCCGGGCGGCCTCGTCCAAGGTGCGCTTGGACTTCCGGTCCGAGTCGGCCCGCAGCTTCTCGGCCTCGAGCCGAAGCTGCTCGGCCCGGTGGCTCACGGCGTTGAGCTGCTGCTCGTTGGCCTTCATCTTCTCGGTGAAGTCCCGCTCGGACTGGTCCCGGCGGTGCGCCAGCGTGGTCTCGAAGTCGGCGGCGGCCTGGGCGGCCTTGGCCCGGTTGTTCTCGAACATGGCCTCGGCCTCCTCGCGCCGGGCCTTCGCGTCCCGCTCGGACTCGTCGCGGAGCGTGTCGGCGGCCCGCTTGGCCTCATGCACGATGCGCTGCGCCTCGGTGTCGGCGTCGGCGCGGCGCTCCTCGGCGTACCGCTCGGCGTCCTTGCGGATCTTGCCGGCGTCCTGCTCGGTCAGCGACCGGTGCTGGGTCGCCTCCTCGACGGCTGCCTGCCGCACCTGCTGGGCCTCCTCGTCGGCCAGCCCGAGGATCTGCTCGATCCGCTGGCCGAGCCCGGAGTAGGCGGGCTTCTGGTCGTCGGGCGACTGGGTGTGCAGCTCCTGCACCCGTCGCTCGGCCTCGTCGGCACGGCGACGGTGGTTCTCCAGCTCGCGCTGCAGACCGGCCACGTGGCGGTCGACCTGGGTGGGCTCGTAGCCGCGGCGAACGACCTCGAACGACTCTCGAGTTGCGGGGTTGGTCATGAAGATCAGGTCCTGTCCTGGTGAGCGGGGGGTGCGGTCATCTTGGCACGTCTGCGTGGGCGGAGGTCGAGGGGATCGACGGCGTCGAGGAGACCGAGAGGGCTTCGATCACACCGGACAGGCGGCCGAGCTCCTCGGCGATCTCGTCGCGGCGCTTGGCGAGCACGGCGACCTCCTCGCGGGCGTCGTCCAGGATCCGGTGCGCCTCGGTGCGC
>DATLPT010000055.1:0-7762 GCA_035535635.1 Lapillicoccus sp.
CCGTGGAGCGCACGAGGTGGGCCGCGGCTGCCCAGCCGGCCGACGACGTCATGTGTCCACCCTCGCGCACCGATGTTTGAGGAGTGTCAGGGTTCAGTTCGCTCCAGCAGCGGCATCCGGATGGTGAAGCGCGCTCCGCCCTCCGGCGCGTGCCCGGCCTCGACGGTCCCGCCGAGCCGTTCGACGATGCGGTGCACGATGGCCAGCCCCAGACCGGTCCCCACCTGGCGCACGCCGCGGTACTTCTCGTAGAGCGCCGCCCGCTCGAACGCCACCGGGAGGTCGTCGTCGGAGAGGCCCGGCCCGCCGTCGCGCACCTCGAGCATCGCGACCCCGCCCGGCTCGGTCCGGGTGGCGACGACGATCGGCGACCCTTGCGGCGTGACGCGCAGGGCGTTCTCGAGCAGCCCGTCGAGGGCCTGCCGCAGCCGCTGTGCATCCCCGGACACGACCACCCGCGGGTCGCCCACCTCGACGTGGAAGTCCACACCGGCTGACGCGCAGCGGTGCCGCCAGATCTCGGCCGCGCCGTCGAGGACGCTGTGCAGATCCACCGGGGCCGAGTCCATCCGCATCTCGGTGGCGTCGAGGCGCGCGAGGTCGAGCAGGTCCGCGACGAGGCGCTCCAAGCGCTTCGCCTCGTCGCCGATGACGGCGCCGACGGCCGAGAGCCGACCGGGCGGGACGACGCCGTCGGCCAGCGACTCGGCGTATCCAGTGATAGCGGTGAGCGGAGTACGGAGGTCGTGCGACACGGACATGAGGAACTCCCGCTGTCGCGCTTCCGAGTGGGATAGCGCCCCGGCCAGCCGGTTGACCGACGCAGCCACGTCGGCGACCTCCCGCGGTCCCTCCTCGGGAATGGCCACGTCCCGGGACCCCCGGGCCAGCGCCGTCGCCGCCTCGGCGGTGCGCCGGAGCGGCCGGGACAGCCGCCACGCCACGAGCAGGGCGAGACCGACGGCGACCAGGCCGGTCACGACGAGGCTCACGGTCAGCTGCCGCAGCGCCTGGCCGCCCAGCGCGACGGCGTCCCCCCGCCGCTGGGCGAGGACGATCCCGCCGGCGGGCGTGGGCCGGGCCTCCACCAGGACGCTTCCCTCGTCGCGCGGTAGCTGGAGCGACAGCGAGTCGCCGGCGGCCAGCCGCTGGACCTGCTCGGCGGTGAGCGATCGCGCAGCGAGCGCGTCGCCGACCAGGGTCGGGCCGCTCGCGCCGCGGTCGCGGACGACGGCGATCTGGACGTTGATCGACTGCAGCGCCTTGCGAGCCCGCGCCTGGGCGACCTCCGGGGTGACGCCGACTTGGGCGGTCGCCTCCGCCTGGTCCGCCAGGGCCACGAGCGCCGCCCTGGCGGTCTGCTCGCTGGCCCGCTGCAGGAGGTTGACGCTGATCACGATGCCCGCGATGGACGTCAGCACGGCGACGGACACGGCCAGCAGGGCGATCCGCGTCGCCAGCGTGGGCCGGAGCCGCCGCCTCACGGGCGCGGCCGGCCCGCCGCGCGGTCCGGTTGCTGGGCCGCGTACCCGACACCGCGGACCGTGCGGATGACGTCGTGGCTGCCGAGCTTCGCGCGCACCTGCGCCACGTGGACGTCGACGGTGCGCTGACCGGCGGCGGTGTCGTAACCCCACACCTGACGCATCAGCTGCTCGCGGCTGTACACCCGGCCGGGCGAGCGCATGAGGTAGGCGAGGAGGTCGAACTCCGTTGCCGTAAAAGCGATCTCGCGCTCACCGGTATACACGCGACGCTCGTCGGGCACGAGGCGTACGGCGCCGCATACCAGCTCGTCGGTGGCGCCGACCCGCTCCTGGAGCCGGGTACGGCGCAGCACGCTGCCGATGCGGGCGATGACCTCCCGAGGCGAGAACGGCTTCGTCACGTAGTCGTCCGCTCCCAGCTCGAGGCCGACGACACGATCCACCTCGTCGTCACGGGCGGTGACGAAGAGGATCGGCGTCCAGTCGTCCCCGGCCCTCAGTCGGCGGCAGACCTGGATGCCGTCGAGACCGGGCAGTCCGATGTCGAGCAGCACGACGTCCGGCCGGTCGCGCCGGATCGCCTCGAGCGCGGCGAGGCCGTCGCGTTCGACGTGCGTCCGGTAGCCCGACAGCTCCAGCTGGAGGCTGATCATCTGGGCGATCGCCGGGTCGTCCTCGACGACCATGACGAGCGACGCACGTGGGTCGGACGTCACGCCGGGCACTCTACGGCGCGGGCGGTGACGGCCTGGTCACCCTCGTGTTCGGGTTCTGTATGCGTCTCGCGCCGCCCGCGGCGGAACCTCGGCCGCCCGCTCCCCGTTTCTCACCCGGACTATCGTCGTGCCCGGTTCGCGCGAAGGAAGGAGACGGGGGTGTCGCAACCGTCTCTGGCTCTGTCACTGGCGTCCGACCCGGTCCTCGACGCGGAGCGCCGGCGTGGGCTGCGACGGATGCGGCTCGTCGCCCTGTCGCTGCTGGGGTTCGCCGCGATCGTCTTCCTGGCCACGCTGCGGGTCGCGGACCAGGCGTTCTGGGGGTTCGTCCACGCGGGGGCCGAGGCGTCCATGGTCGGCGCGATGGCCGACTGGTTCGCGGTGACCGCGCTCTTCCGCCACCCGCTGGGGATCCCCATCCCGCATACGGCGCTCATCCCGCGCCGCAAAGACATGCTGGCCCGCAGCCTGCAGGACTTCATGGGGGAGAACTTCCTGCGTGAGGACATCATCCGCGAGCGGGTCCTGTCGGCACAGGTCAGCGACCGGGTGGGCCGCTGGCTGCTGGAGCCGGCCAACGCCCGCCGGGTCGTCGACGAGGCGTCGCATCTGACCACGCTGGGCCTGCAGCGGATGCGCGACGAGTCGGTCGCCGAGGTGGTCGAGGAGGCCGTCCTCCCGCGGCTGCGGGAGGAGCCGATCAGCCCGATCGCCGGCAGCCTGCTCGGGGAGGTGGTTCGCGACAAGGCGCACTACGGGCTCGTGGACCTCGCGCTCGGCGAGTTCCACCGGTGGCTGACCGAGAACCCCGAGACGTTCTCCCGCGTCCTGTCGGAACGCGCCCCGTGGTGGGCGCCACACCAGGTCAACGAGGTGGTGATCGCGCGGGTCCACAAGGAGGTCATCAAGTGGGTCGCCGAGATCCGTGACCACCAGCACCACCAGGCGCGCGTGGCGCTGGACGACCTGCTGGCCGATCTGTCCGACGACCTGCTCCACGACGAGGCGACGATGGAGCGGGCCGAGCGGCTGAAGCGGCGGATCCTCGACCACCCACAGCTGATGGAGACCGTCCTCTCGCTGTGGCGGGCGTTCCGGTCGGCGCTCGTCGTCGCGCTGGCCGACCCCGAGGGGCCGCTGCGGACGCGGGTCCAGACCGAGCTGGAGAAGTTCGCCCAGCGCGTGGTCTCCGAGACGGACCTGCGCGAGCGGCTCGACGGCTACGTCGCGGACCTGGCGGCGTTCCTCGTGAACCGGTACGGCACCGAGCTGACCGCGGTGATCAGCCACACCATCGACCGCTGGGACGGCAAGGAGACCGCGTCGCGGGTGGAGCTGTTCGTCGGGCGGGACCTGCAGTTCATCCGGATCAACGGCACGATCGTGGGTGGCCTGGTCGGTCTCATCATCCACGCGGTGGCCGTCCTGGTCGGCGGCTGACCTGCCCTGCCGAAACCCGGTGTCGACCTGTCGCCGCCGAATGGCAGGCTGGGCCGGTGCAGTTCTCCGCGTACCGTCCCGTGCTCGCCCTCCCGGCGGCCCGCGCGGCGCTGCTGCTCGGCTTCTTCATCCGGATCCCGCTCTTCGCGGCCGGCGTCATCCTCACCCTGCACGTGGTCGGCGCCCTCCACCGCAGCTACGGCGCGGCCGGCGTCCTGAGCACCGCCGCCACCGTCGCCCTGGCCGTCTCGAGCCCATGGCGAGGGCGCCTGCTCGACCGCAAGGGCCTCCGTCGGGTCGTCCTGCCCTCTCTGGTGGTCCAGGCGGTCTGCTGGTCGATCGCCCCGTGGGTCGACTACTGGTGGCTCATGGCTCTGGCCGCGATCGGCGGGCTCTTCGCCGTGCCGACGTTCTCGATCCTGCGCCAGGTACTCATGGCCGCCGTACCTGAGGAGCAGCGGCGGACGGCGCTCTCTCTCGACTCGGTCTGCACCGAGTTCTCCTTCATGGCCGGCCCCGCGCTCGGCGTGTGGGTGGCGACCGTCTGGGACACCGCCATCTCGATCTTCGTCTTCGAGTGGCTCTCGATCATCGCGGGGATCGTCCTGTACGCCCTAAACCCAGCCATCCGCGGCGACCACGAGGACGAGACCGCCCCGCCGCCCCGCCGGTCCTGGTTCGGCGTCCCGGTTGTGGCCGTCCTCGCCGCCGCGGCGGCGACCACGATCGTCCTCGGAGGCTCCGATGTCGCGATCGTCGCGACCCTCCGCACCATGGACGCCCAGCAGCACATCGGCTGGGTACTTGCTGTCTGGGGGGCCGGGTCCATCGTGGGCGGCCTCGTCTACGGCGCGTGGCACCGCTCCGTGGCCGCGTTCTGGCTGCTCGCCGGCCTGGCCGTCGTCACCGCGCCGGTCGCCCTGGCCACGAACCTGCCGATGGCTGCGGTCCTGCTCTTCGTCTCCGGCCTCTTCTGCGCGCCGTCGATCACCGCGACGATCGACACCCTCAGCCGGCTGGTCCCGACCAGCGCGCGGGGCGAGGCCGTCGGGTGGCACGGTTCCTCGATGACCGCCGGCATCGCGCTCGGCGCCCCGCTGGCCGGCTTCGCCATCGACGCCGGCGGGTGGCAGTGGGGGTTCCTCGTCGTCAGCGCGGTCGGCCTGCTGGTCGCCGTCGTCTGCGGGCTCGTGCTGGGCCGCCGGGGCAGCGGCTCCGCGTCCCCGGTGGACGATTCACGGCTCGCGACGGCGCACTGATATCCTGGTAAGGACCTGACCGGCGGTCCGGTCCGGCCTCGAGCCGGGTTCGGGACGTCGATCGTGCAAGAGAAGCCCTCGGCTTCCACCCGCGTCGATCGCGAGATCGCCGGGTCGAAACGGTCCGGAGGTATGCGTGTCGCCCCGCGGCGGCCGCAGCCCGTACCCGTGGGATGACCACGGGCATACCGGACCGACCTCGAGGCTCCTCGCGCACCCACGGTGACGGGGAGCCTTTCCCGTCCCCGGGAGGTCACCGACACTGACCCCACAGAAGGAGCACCACATCAGCGAGCCTCGCATCAACGAGCGCATCCGCGTCCCGGAAGTGCGCTTGGTCGGACCGAACGGCGAGCAGGTCGGCATCGTCCGCGTCGAAGACGCGCTGCGACTGGCCGCGGAGGCGGACCTCGACCTCGTCGAGGTGGCCCCGATGGCCCGGCCACCCGTCGCCAAGCTCATGGACTTCGGCAAGTTCAAGTACGAAGCCGCCCTGAAGGCCCGGGAAGCCCGCAAGAACCAGGTCAACACGGTCATCAAGGAGATCAAGCTCCGTCCCAAGATCGACCCGCACGACTACGGCACCAAGAAGGGCCACGTCGAGCGGTTCCTCAAGGCCGGCGACAAGGTCAAGGTGACGATCATGTTCCGTGGTCGCGAGCAGTCGCGCCCTGAGCTGGGCTTCCGGCTCCTGCAGCGGCTGGCCGAGGACATCACGGAGCTCGGCTACGTCGAGTCGAGCCCGAAACAGGACGGCCGCAACATGGTCATGGTCCTCGCGCCGACCAAGAAGAAGGCCGACGCCCGCGCCGAGCAGCGCCGCCGCCGCGAGCTGAGCTCCATGCCGGCTCCGGACGACGCCACGGACGCGGCGACTGACATGGCGACCGACACGGTGACCGGCCCGGAGTCGGGCACCGCCCCGGCCGCCAGCGCCCCGGCCGCCAGCGCTCCGGTCGCCAGCGCTCCGGCCGCCGCCTCGACGCCTTCGGCGCCCGCGACACCGCGGCCTCGCCCAAGACCCGCACCACCCACCACGACCGCCGCGTCAGCCGAGTCGGCCTGACGCCCACTGCTCGGGCCGCCCCACACATCCACGGGCAGCCACGACCCCCCGAAGGAGTTATCGGCACGACGCCGAGGATCACCATGCCGAAGATGAAGACGCACAGCGGTGCGAAGAAACGGTTCCGCATCACGGGGACCGGCAAGGTCATGCGCGAGCAGGCCGGTGGCCGCCACCTGCTGGAGCGCAAGTCGAGCAAGAAGATGCGCTCGATCGCCGACGACGTCGAGCTGTCCAAGCCCGACGCCAAGACCGCCCGCCGGCTGCTCGGCCGCTGACCCAGCCGGTCAGCACGACCGCACCACTGACACACAGCACTCAAGGAGAACTCACGTGGCACGCGTGAAGCGGGCGGCCAACGCCCACAAGAAGCGCAAGGTGACCCTCGAGCGGGCCAGCGGCTACCGCGGCCAGCGCTCTCGCCTTTACCGCAAGGCCAAGGAGCAGGTCACCCACTCGCTCGGCTACGCGTATCGGGACCGTCGCGCCAAGAAGGGTGACTTCCGTCGCCTCTGGATCCAGCGCATCAACGCCGGCGCCCGCGCGAACGGCATGACGTACAACCGGTTCATCCAGGGCCTCAAGGCCGCCGGCGTCGAGGTGGACCGCAAGATCCTCGCCGACCTCGCGGTGACCGACGCGGCAGCGTTCACGGCGCTCGTCGAGCTGGCCAAGGCGAACGTCACGGCGAACGTCCCGGCCGCCGGCACCAGCGACGCGGCCTGAGCTGCTCGAGCTGCTAGAGAACCCCCGCTCGGAGCGGGTCCGGTCGGTCGCTGCTCTCGGTCGCCGCGCGGTCCGCGACCGCCATCAGCTCTTTCTCGCGGAGGGACCCCAGGCGGTCCGTGAGGCGGTCCGCTGGCGACCCGACCTCGTCCGTGACCTGTACGTCACGGACGAGGCGGCACGGCGGTATGCGGACGTCCTCACGGGTGCGTCGGACGCCGGGCTCCGCGTCACGTCCGTCACCGGCCAGGTCCTCGCGTCGATGGCCGACGCTCAGAACCCGCAGGGCCTGCTCGCGGTCTGCCGCCTCCCGGCGGTGGAGCTCGAGGAGGTGCTCGTGGCCGGGCCGCGCGTCGTCGCCGTTCTGGCCCACGTGCGGGACCCTGGCAACGCCGGCACGGTGATCCGGGCGGCGGATGCCGCCGGATTGGGCGCCGTCGTCGTCAGCAAGGGGAGCGTGGACGCATACGCGCCGAAGGTGGTCCGTTCGACGGCTGGCTCGCTGTTCCACCTCCCCGTCGTCACCGGGATGCCCCTGGCCGCAGTCGTGGACCAGCTCCGCTCCGGGGGTCTCCGGATCCTTGCGGCGGACGGCACCGGCGACCGCACCGTCGACCGCGTCGACCTCACCGCCCCGCACGCCTGGCTGTTCGGGAACGAATCTTGGGGGCTGCGGCCCGAGGACCTGGTGATGAGCGACGAGGTCATCCGGGTGCCCATCCACGGCCACGCCGAGTCGCTCAACCTCGCCATGGCCGCGACGATCTGCCTCTATGCGTCGGCCGCGGCAGCGGCTGCCGCTCCCTAGACTTCCGCCATGGCGCGAGCGGAAGGAGCCCCCCTGGACGTGAGGAACCCGCCGCCGCAGGTCGGTGCCCTGGCCGAGCTGCTGCCGGACGGGCTGCTCGTCGTCGACCACGTGGGGCTGATCAAGTTCGTCAGCACCCGGGCGGCCCAGCTCGTCGAGAGCTATCCCGACGCGCTGATGGACCGGCCCGTCCGCGAAGCCTTCCCGCTCCACGACAACGAGGGTCGCTCGTGGTGGGACTACGCCGACCCGTGGCACAC
>DATLPT010000056.1:0-16350 GCA_035535635.1 Lapillicoccus sp.
GACCGGACCTGAGAAACTCCAGGTGGAACCCCTCGATCCCCATCCGCAGCGCAAGGTTCTCGCAGGGCGTGCGGATCCGGCGCACCTCGAGGACGACCTCGTCGCCAACCCGCCACTGCTCGCCGACCCGCGCACCGGTGACGTCGAGACCGGTCGTGCGGAGGTTCTCGCCGAACAGACCCGAAGGGATCTCACGGACGAGCCGCTCGGACCACCAGGCGGCGTCCTCGTCCGCATACACGTAGACGGCGCGGTCGGGTCCGCCGTGGCTGCGGTCGACCTGTTGGTCGCCCATGAGGCCCAACCGGCCGACCCGCACCGCGCCCTCGATCGGCCGCTTGTCGATGGCGGTCCGGTGGAAGTAGCCGTCGCGCAGGGCGTGGACGACGTTCACCGTGCGGACCGTCGCTTCGGTCATTCGTCCAGGGTGCCACTCGTCCGCGACGAGGACCTGACCGCCGTTGCCATGCGCGGCGGTCCCCGTTGGCTAGGCTCCGCCTGTGACCGACACCACGCGTGCACTCGCCGTGTCGGTCATCGGCGCGTCGGGCCGGATGGGCTCCCGGGTCTGTGCTGCGGTCGGGGCCGCCGCCGACCTCCGCCTGGTCGGCACGTACGACCTCGACGACGACCTCGGGGACCTCGGGGGAGCCGACGTCGTCGTGGAGTTCTCCGTGCCCGGCGCGTCTCCGGAAAACGTGGCTCACTGCGTGGCCCTGGGCGTGCACTGCGTCGTCGGGACCACCGGCTGGGAGGAGTCCCGGCTGGCCGCGCTCGAGGAGCAGATCTCCGCGGCTCCACCATCGCGCTCGGGCGCCGGGGTGGGGGTGCTGGTGGCGCCGAACTTCGGGATCGGCGCCATCCTCATGATGGGTTTCGCCGCGCAGGCGGCCCGGTTCTACGAGTCGGTCGAGGTCATCGAGCTGCATCACCCAGACAAGGTGGACGCGCCATCCGGCACGGCAGCGAGGACCGCACACCTACTGGCGGCCGCGAGGGCCGCCGCCGGGGCGGGCCCAGTACCGGACGCGACGCAGTCCGACGACCTCGGCACCCGTGGCGGCCGGGTGGAGGGCATCCCGGTGCACTCGGTGCGGCTTCGCGGCCTCGTGGCCCACCAGGAGGTGCTGCTGGGAAACGCCGGCGAGCAGCTCACCGTCCGGCACGACTCATTCGACCGCGACTCATTCATGCCGGGCGTGCTGATGGGGGTCCGCCACGTCGCTGACCATCCTGGACTCACTGTGGGGCTGGAGCACTACCTGGGCCTGGCCTGAGGAGGCGACCGCGCGCCGCCGGCTCACTCCCAGTAGCTCCCGCCCGTCGGCAGAGCCGCGAAGTCGTCCACGTCGTGCGACAGGAAGATGTCGATCCCAGCTCGCTGCCAGGCGCGCAAGCGTTGGTAGGACAGCAGTTTCGCCTCGACATCCCAGTCGCTCAGCTGCGGGACGTCGGCGGTCACCTGCTCCCGGATATGTGCGGCGTCGCCGACGAAGGCCACCCGGCCGCGATGCGGAAGGTCTACGACGAGTCCTTGGCTGCCCGGCGTGTGGCCGGCGAGCGGCACGACCCGCAACGAGCCGTCCTCGAAGAGGTCCGCGTCACCGTTCAGCTCGAGGTACTCGAAGCTGCGGCCCGGCAGGTAGTCGGCCAACGCGTACCCACGCGCCGTCCAGCGGTCGGGCCACCAGGCGTGCCTCAGCTCGTCGTGCTGCGCGACATGGAGGGCGTCGGGGAAGTGTTCCATCCCGCCGGCGTGGTCGATGTGCAGGTGCGAGTAGACCACGTGGGTCACGTCGGCGCACCGGTAGCCCAGCCGCTCGAGCTGAGCGTCGACGGCGTCCTGGCGAGTGAATGCGGTTGCGCCATAACGCTCGCGCAGCCCAGGTCCCCACTGCTCCGCCGCCAGCTCAGGGTCCGCTACCCGGTGGTTGACACCGGTGTCGAAGACAACGATCCCCCGCTGTTCATGCTCGATGACAACCACCGTGGAGGGCACCGTCACCGGACCCGACAACCCGATCATGAGGTTGCTGCGGTCGAGGCTGAACGGTCCGGCGTCGAACGCCGTCAACCGGATTCGGTGGACCATGTCCGCATCTTTGCGTATCACTGCACGCGGTTCCCGTCTCCACGCAGTACCACGCCGTCCCAGCACGGGACAGCACTGCACGTGAGGAGACACACCTATGGCCAGTCCTAAGGTCGGCACCGGCTTGGACGCACCCATCTCGAGCCAGACGGAGAGTGCGGGTGAAGCCGCCGCCCGCGTCGCGCAACAGGACGCATCGCCCGGCAAGGGCAAGGTGGCCGCCGGCTTGGCGTCGGGCATCGAGAAGGTCCAGGGCTTCAGCCTTCCCAAGAGCTCCGCCCGGGCGGTGACAGAGGAGCTGTCGGCCGACCTCGACCTCCCGGACATCGCCGAGGCGTCGTTCGGGACGGCAGCCCGCGACGTCCCTCGGTCCGTCTTGGAGACCGTCCACGGCCCGGACGACCGAGTCCAGATCACGACCACCAACGTCTACCCGTGGCGCGCCCATGCGTCCCTGCTCATCACCGCGCGTGACGGGTCCCTGTGGATCGGCACCGGGTGGTTCATCGGTCCGCACACCCTGATGACCGCCGGCCACGTGGTCTACATCAAGAACAGCGGAGTTGACGGCCGAGACGGCTTCGTCCGGTCGATCAAGGTCATGCCCGGCCGCAACGGCACGACGCTGCCCTTCGGTTCGGTGACGACGAGCAACCTGCGGACCGTGCAGGGCTGGGCGAACAACGGCGACGAGGAGCACGACTACGGCGCGATCATCCTCGGCACCGACCTCGGCGCGACCACGGGCTGGCTGGGCTTCGGCGTCTACAACGGCGCGACGCTGACGTCCTCGGTCGGCAACACCCCCGGGTACCCGGGTGACAAGCCGTCCGGCACCCAGTGGTACGCGGCGCGCCGCATCGCCTCGGTCGCGGCCCGGAAGGTCTACTACGACATCGACACCTTCGGCGGTCAGAGCGGCAGCGCCGTCTACCGGATCGTCGACGGCAAGCGCTACGCCTTCGCGGTCCACGCATACGGCGGCGCGACGACCAACTCGGGAACCCGCATCGTGACGCCGGTGTACAACAACATGGTGGCCTGGAAGGCCTGACGAGGGGGATGGACGTGGACGCCGGCCTGCGGCCGGTCATCTCGGGAGTCGTTACCGGCCCGGAGGGACCGGTGGCCCTGGCCCGCGTGATGATCGAGCAGGCCCCGGCGCCCACGCCAGACATCGCGGCCCTCACCGGGGAGGACGGCGGGTTCGCCGTCGGCACCGTCGGACCGGGCCGGTACGTCCTCGTCGTCCAGGCCGACGGCTACCCGCCGGCCCGGCGTGAGGTCGCCGTCTCCCAGCGTGACGTCACCGTCGACGTGTGGCTTCGGCGGGACGGGTAGCCGACCGGGTCAGGTCTCGCGCGTCCCCGCCGGCGGGTCGTCACCGTGGAGCACCTGGCAGTCCGTGCCGGGAAAGATCAAGGTCTCGTGGCCGTCGTCGAACCGGACGACGTAGGGCGGAGCGCCGTCGGCGCCCCTGACCTCGATCACCTCGGCGGTGTGGTCAGCCGAGCCCACCTTCTTGCCATGGAAGAGAAGTCGCGCACCGACCTGCGCCTGCATGGCCACCACCTCCTGCCACCACAATAGGAGGCTGTCGCGGTCAGTGCGATCACTGCTCAATGGCACACTCACGGCGATGAGCAGAACCGTGCCGACCATCGAGGCCCGGATCTCGACGACCCGGTCCGCCAGCCGTACGGAGCGTCTCGTCGACGCCGTCGCCACGCGGGGTTTCCGGCTACCTCCGCGGCGCGTCCCGTACTCCGTGACGTCGTCCATTCCCGTGCCCATGCGTGACGGTGTTCGCCTCTTGACCGACCACTACGCCCCGAAGGGCGCGGCCTACGGAACCGTCCTGATGCGCAGTCCGTACCAGCGGGCCGGAATCGTGCCGCACGTCCTCGTCGGCCTGTTCTCGGCACGGGGCTACCACGTCGTCGTGCAGAGCTGCCGCGGGACCTTCGGCTCCGAAGGCCGGTTCGTCCCGGGAGAGAACGAGATCGAGGACGGCGCGGACACCGTTTCGTGGGTACGCGAACAGCCGTGGTTCGACGGGCGTTTCGTCGGCGTGGGTGGCTCGTACCTCAGCTACACGCTGTGGTCGATGCTCATGGACCCGCCACCCGAGATGGTCGCGGCCGTGTCGTTCGTGAGCTTCCACGACTTCTTCCGCGTGGTCCACGGGACCGGAGCGTTCACCCTGAACGACAGCCTCGACTGGTGTGACAGCCTGGCCCGGCAGGAAGGTACCAGCCTCCTCGGAGAGCTGGTCGGCGGGCCACGGACGAAGCGTCGGCTCACCCGCGCATACGCCGGGCTGCCGGTGATCGAGGGGGAGGAACAGTACGTCGGCGCCGGGTCCGACTGGTACCGCGAGTGGGCCACGCGTACCGACCCGACGGACCCGTACTGGCGACGACGCGACCTGAGCGCGGCTCTGGACCGGGTCGACGTGCCCGTGCACATCATCTCCGGGTGGCAGGACCTGTTTGTCGGCCAGACGCTGGAGCAGTTCCAGCGCCTCGGGGAGCGTGGGGTGCCCGCGACGCTCACCGTCGGGCCGTGGACCCACGCCGAGGTGTTGACGCGCGGCGGCCCCAGGATCCTGCGAGAGGCGCTCGACTGGGTCGACGTGCACCTGGGAGGACCGGCGTCGACGATCGAGCGTGAACCGGTGAGCTACCTGGTCACCGGCGCCGACGAGTGGCGCTCGGCGTCGGAATGGCCGCCGTCTGTGGACCACCGCACGCTGTACCTGGCCCCTGGCCGCCGGCTCGTCGACGACCTCCCGCCGGCCTCGGCCGCGGCGGTCGGCTTCACCTACGACCCCAGCGATCCAACGCCGACGCTCGGGGGCCGGCTGTTGGCCCGCGACTCCGGGTACCGAGAGGACTCGGCACTGGCCCGTCGCTCCGACACGCTGGTCTTCGCCACCGCACCGCTCGCGGAGCCGCTGGTCGTCGTCGGGGTGCCCAAGGCGACGCTCGCGCACCGAAGTGACCCCGCCGGCGGCGACGTCTGGGTCCGGATCAGCGAGGTCGCCCCGGACGGGCGTTCACAGAACGTCACCGAGGGCTTCGTCGCGTCGCCGGCGGCCGGCATGGACGGCCGAACGACCGTCGAGCTGGACCCGGTCGCGCACCGGTTCGCAGCCGGGTCACGCCTCGGGCTGCTCGTCGGCGGCGGCTCGTTCCCTCGCTACGCGCGCAACCTCGGTATGCCGGGTGCCCGGAACGAGGGCACCGCCATGATGCCGACGCGCCAGACGCTGGATCTCGCGTCCGGCGCGTCGGCGCTGTCGCTGCCGGTCCCGCGCTGATTCTCGGGCTGGCCGCCTAGCCCGTGTGGGCTCCGAGCCGCCCTCCCCGGTGGCGGACCCCTCGACGAGGTTCCCCTCCGCGTCCCAGACTTGCGGGCCACCCGCCTCGTCGGCGGTCCAGTCGCCCGACTGCCTGAACTCCTCGCCGGCCGAGACGTCGTGCTGCGCCGGGTCGTGCTCGCGGGCGAACCCCTCAGCGGACTTCTGTCGGTCTTCGGCGGCAGCCGCGTCGTCGCCGGCCGAGGAGAGGCCGGGGCCACCGGCCCCGACGTCGCTGGCGCCGCCGGTCTGGATGTCGGTGGTGACGTCCGGCCGGGACTGGTCCGCGACATCCACGTCGCCGGTCCTGCTACTCGATGCGCTCTGGTGTCCTGCACCCGTCTGATCGGTCATGGCTCCTCCTTGAGCTCTGGCATCACTGGCCAGTGACCCCCGAACCGTGCCCTCTCGGCGAGGGCGAAACTCCGCTCAGCCCCAGCCGAGGTATCTCAGCCCCGCAGCGGTGGCCGCGGCGAGCACCACAACGACAAGGAACGGCGCCCGGAGCAGAAGCGCCACGACCGCCAGGCCCAGCCCGGCCGCCCGCGCGTCGAGGGTCAGCCCTCGCGGCGCCGTCGCGAACGCCTGGACGACGACCAGCCCGGTGAGCAGCGCCACGGGCAGCAGGGCGGTCACGCGAGACAGCCGAGGCCCGGACAACCAGTGCGCCGGCACGAGGTAGCCCGCGAGCTTCGTCAGGTATGCCAGCGCGCACGCGACCAGGACAGTCACCCAGGTGCTCACGCCCCCTCCTCTTCTACCGCTCCGGCCGACCCGTCCTCCGCGCCGCCGTCGACCGGTCGCGACCGTCCGAAGAACCCCACGACGACCGCGGCCGAGGCGGCGACGAGGACCGGCACGCCGGCCGGGACAACAGGCACCAGCACCACGGTCAGCAGGGCCGCCAACGCCGCGGTGGCACCGGCGTTCACAGTCTTCAGCCGCGGCCACAGCAGCGCACAGAACGCCGCCGCCGCCGCGGCGTCGAAGCCGTAGACCCTGGGGTCGCCGATCGCGTTCCCCAGCACAGCGCCGGCCAGGGTGGTGAGGTTCCAGCCGGCGAAGACCAGCAGGCCGGTGAGCCAGAACCCGCGGCGCATCGCGCGCGGGTCCGTCTGCCCGATCGCCACCGCCGTCGACTCGTCGATCGTCAGGTGTGCCGCCGCCAGGCGGCGCGGGCCACGGACGTGGAGAATCCGGGCCACCTGCAACGCATACAGGCCGTTGCGGATGCCGAGGAGCGTGGACGTCGCCACCGCGGCGACCCCGCTACCCCCGGCCGCCACAACGCCCACGAGCGCGAACTGCGAGCCGCCCGTGAACATCAGCGCGGACAACGCGACGGTCTGCCAGATGTTCAGGCCCGCGGCCACGGAGACCGCTCCGAAGCTGACGCCGTAGGCGCCGGTCGGGACGCCGACCGACCAGGCCTGCCGCGTGACGCCCCGCATGGCCTTGCGGTGGTCGGGCCCGGTCGTGGCCGCCGAGTCGACCTCGACCTCCGCACGCTCGTCCATTGCGGCATGGTGGCAAATGCCCGAGCCGCCCCCGCCGAGGTGTCCACGGAGGGAACGCCGGAGAACTGGCGCTTCCAGGCACGATAACCTCGCGTTATGCAAGTCATAAGCAGTCGAGTCCTCGGGTTTCCCAACCCGGTCAACGAGAAGGCCGCCCGAGTCGTGGCCGGTCTCGTGGCCCTCACCGCGGCGACGGCCGTTGCCCTTCAGGCCGGTTGGCTGCTCTGGCTGCTCGCCGTCGGCTTCTTGCTCCGCGTGCTGTCGGGTCCGCGGTTCAGCCCGTTCGGACTGCTGGCCACCAAGGTCGTCGCACCGCGCCTCGGGGCGCCCTCACTCGTCGCCGGGCCGCCGAAGCGGTTCGCTCAGGGCCTCGGCCTTGCCTTCTCCCTCGCGGCGGCCGTCTGTGTGACCGTCGGCGCGACCACGGTCGGCTGGACGCTCGTCGGGCTGCTCATCCTCGCCGCGATACTGGAGTCGGCCGCCGCGTTCTGCCTCGGCTGCGCCATCTTCGGCCTCCTCCAGCGGGCCGGCTGGGTGCCCGATTCGGTCTGCGAGGCCTGCGCCGACATCGGCTCGGCAACCCGTCCCGACGCATACCCGGTCAGCCGCGGGTAGCCGGTACGGCTACCCACAGCCTCCCGTAAGAAGGCGTCGTTCCTCAGCGAGCTGTTCGGCGACTGAGGACGCCGGCCGACGTCACTGCGGGACCTCCGCGGTGAGCCGGACCTCTTCGGCGACGTCGCCGTCGGCGGGACCCGTCACGCGCTCACGACGAGCTCCGTCGAGGGCGAACCCGGCCGCCTCGAGGAACGTTCGCGTCGCCCGGTCCGGCTCGAGGAGCCAGGTCCGGACCCGAACGAAGCCGAGGACCCCCGCCGTGTCCACGGCGGCGTTGAGCAGGCGGGAGCCGTGGCCGGCGCGCCGCTCCGGAGGGCTGACGCCGCCGACGAGCAGCTCGCCGTCGACCTGGGTCGCGTCCGGGTCGGCGTTGGGGCCGATCGCCGCGAACCCCACCACCTCCTCGCCTGAGCAGGCGACCAGCAGCCGATACGCGCCCGATGGCGGGTGGGCGAGGGACTCCTTCCAGACTTGGGCGAACTCCTGCGGTGTCGCCGCAGCGAGCGCCTCCGAGGACAACAGCGACGCATACGTCTCATGCCACACCAGGGACTGGACCGCACCGACGGCGTCGACGTCCCACGGCGTCGCGACCCGGACGCTGGCGTCCGCCACGGGATGGTCGTGCGGATGGCTCACCGACACATCCAAGCAGGACGTGCTCTGATGGAGTCCGTGAAGGTCCTCACCGTCGTGGCGGCTCTGGGGCTCGTGCTGGCCGGCTGCACCCGGGCGCCCGACGTCGCGGCGGGTAGCGCCAGCCCGGCCGAGACGGTCGCGGCGTTCATGCACGCGCTGGGCGACAAGAACGCCGACGCGGCGTGCTCACAGGTGTCGACCGGTGGACAGCCGCTCACCAACGCGGGGTACGAGCAGTGCAAGGAGGGACTCCAGAAGGTCCTGGCCGACCTCGACGACCCGGGCGAGGTCGCCAAGCTCAAGTCGGCGACGGTGACCGGTGCGACGGTGAAGGGCGACAAGGCGACCGTGTCGAAGGAGCAGATCACCAACGTTCCCGCCGGCTACGAGAACGACATCGACCTCATCAACATCAACGGACGCTGGTACATCGACTCGAAGCAGTAGCAGGGTCGGTCGTCGGCTGAGGGATACTGGCCCTATGTACGGCAACGACGTCGTAGACCCCGAGGAAGCCCTCAATGCCTCCGAGGCGCCCGAGTTCGACGAGGCGGTCGCGGCCGGCGAGGCCGCGGAGGCTCGCGGGGGTGAGTCGAGCTTCGACGCCCTCATCGCGAAGGACCTGCGCGTCGAGCCCCGGGACGAGATGCCCGAGGCGTACCGAAAGACCCTGATCCGGCAGATCGCGCAGCACGCGCACTCGGAGATCATCGGGATGCAGCCCGAGGGCAACTGGATCACCCGGGCACCGTCGTTGCGGCGCAAGGCGATCCTCATCGCCAAGGTGCAGGACGAGGCGGGCCATGGGATGTACCTCTACTCGGCCGCCGAGACGCTCGGCATCGACCGGGCCGAGCTCCTCAACATGCTCCACAGCGGCGCGCAGAAGTACTCGTCGATCTTCAACTACCCGACGCTGACGTGGGCCGACTGCGGCGCGATCGGGTGGCTCGTCGACGGTGCCGCGATCATGAACCAGGTGCCGCTGTGCCGGTGCTCGTACGGTCCGTACGCACGGGCGATGATCCGGGTCTGCAAGGAGGAGTCGTTCCACCAGCGGCAGGGGTTCGAGATCCTCTGGACGCTGGTGCGGGGCACGCCGGAGCAGAAGGCGATGGCCCAGGACGCGGCGAACCGGTGGTGGTGGCCGGCGCTGATGATGTTCGGACCGCCGGACACCGGTGAGGCGGCCACGGGCGGGCACACCGAGCAGTCGATGGCCTGGGGCATCAAGCGGTTCAGCAACGACGACCTGCGGCAGAAGTTCGTCGACATGATGGTGCTTCAGGCCGACAAGCTGGGGCTGACCCTGCCCGACCCTGACCTGGCGTGGAACGGGGAGCGGGGCCACTGGGACTTCGGCGAGGTCGACTGGGACGAGTTCTGGCGGGTCCTCCGTGGCGACGGTCCGTGCAACGCCGAGCGCATCGAGCACCGCCGGCGCGCCCATGACGAGGGCGCGTGGGTACGCGAGGCTGCCAACGCGTATGCGACGAAGCAGGCCGAACGCTCGCCCGCTCAGGGTTCGGCGGCGTGAGCGACGGGCCTACCGAGAGGTCCTGGCCGCTCTGGGAGGTCTTCGTCCGCGCGAAGCGAGGCCTGTCGCATACCCACGTCGGCTCGCTGCACGCCCCCGACGCGACGATGGCGCTGCGGAACGCAAGAGACGTCTACACCCGGCGGCAGGAGGGCGTGTCGATCTGGGTCGTCGAAGCCTCGTCGATCACGGCGAGCAGCCCGGACGAGAAGGACTCGTTCTTCGACCCGGCGGCCGACAAGGTCTACCGGCACCCCACGTTCTACGACGTGCCGGAGGACGTGGAGTACCTCTGAGGCACGATCGGGGTGGATCGTCCCCCCTACAGGGGGTGAAATCCACCCCGTTGATGGGTGTCGCCGCGCCGCGCGGTCGAGAGGTGGCAGTTTCCGGAGGTTACGCGCCCGGCCGTATGGTCGGAGCGTGAGCGAGAGCGCGGCGCCGGCGCCGTCTCCGGGCCGGGCGGTCGACCAGAACCTGCCCACCGGAGACCGGTTGGCCGCCGCATACCTCCTCGGCATCGCCGACGACGCCATGGTCTACGCCCAGCGGCTTGGGGAGTGGCTAACCAACGCCCCCCAGATCGAGGAGGACATGGCCCTCGCCAACGTCAGCCTCGACCTGCTCGGCCAGGCGCGCGGGCTCTACCCGCACATCGGCGTCCTCGACGGGACCGGCCGCTCGGAGGACGACTTCGCGATGCTCCGCGACGAACGGCAGTGGCGCCATGTGCACCTCGTGGAGCAGTCGCTCGCGGGGTTCGGGTTCGAGATGGCGCGGCTGCTGTGGTTCTCGACGTACCAGGCGGAGCTGTATGCGGCGGCCTCCGGCTCGTCGGACGAGACGTTCCGCGCCGTGGCGGCGAAGGCGGTCAAGGAGGTCGCCTACCACCATGACCACGCGCGTCAGTGGGTCCTGCGGCTCGGTGACGGCACCGAGGAGTCGCACCGCCGGATGCAGGATGCTCTGGAAGCGGTCCTCCCTTATCTGGCGGAGCTCTTCGACGACGACCCGGTCTCGGTCGCCGCGACCGAAGACGGGGTCGGTGTGCTTCCGTCGTCGCTCCATGACGCGGTGGTCGCCCGGGTGGCCGAGGTTGTCGGAGAGGCGACGCTCACCCTGCCGAACGATTCCAGGTGGCGTTCTCGCGGCGGGCGACAGGGGCTGCACTCGACACCGATGGGCTACCTGCTGGCCGAGATGCAGCACCTCGCACGCTCCCACCCGGGGGCGACGTGGTGACCCGGACGCATACCGCGCCCGCCGACGTCGAGGCGGCCGTCGGTGCGGTGCCCGACCCGGAGATACCGGTGCTGACGATCGCCGACCTGGGGATCCTGCGATCGGTGGTCGCCGACGAGTCGACCGGTGTCGTCGAGGTGGCGATCACGCCGACCTACTCGGGATGTCCGGCCATGGAGGCGATCACCGCCCACGTCGCTCACGTATGCCGGTCGGCCGGCTGGGAGCCGCGGGTCACCACCCAGCTCAGCCCCGCCTGGACGACGGACTGGATGTCGGAGGAGGGCAAGGGCAAGCTGCGCCGGTTCGGGATCGCGCCGCCTTCGCATACTTCTGCCGAGGGGCCGGTTTCCGTTGCGCTGGGTCGCCGGGTCGTGGAGTGCCCGAGGTGCGCGTCGACCGACACCGTGGAGCTGGCCCGGTTCGGGTCGACGGCGTGCAAGGCCCTGCGCCGGTGCGAGGCCTGCCACGAGACGTTCGACGAGTTCAAGACGCTCTGATGTGTGCCCTGTTGGCATCGGCTCCTCCGGTGAGGAGGCCGAGGTTCCACACCCTGAGGGTGGCGCAGGTCGAGCGGTTGACCGACGAGGCCGTGGCCGTCACGTTCGACGTGCCGGAAGGGCTGCGGGACGAGTATGCGTACCAGCCCGGCCAGCACCTGACGCTGCGCGCGACGATCGACGGGGAGGACGTGCGGCAGTCGTACTCGATCTGCCAACCGCGATCGAGACGCGCCACCGGCCGGCTGCGGGTGGCGTCCGCGGTGGTCGAGGGCGGCCGGATGTCCACCTGGCTCAACACGTCCGTCAAGGCCGGCGACGAGATCGACGTGATGACCCCGATCGGGTCGTTCACCTGCCCGACGGAGCCCGCGGCGGCGCGGCACCACGTCGCGATCGCGGCCGGGTCCGGGATCACCCCGGTGCTCTCGCTCATCGCGACGGCACTGGAGGAGGAGCCGCTCTCGCGCGTGACGCTCCTGTTCGGGAACCGGCGGACGAGCACGGTGATGTTCCTCGAGGAGCTGGAGGACCTGAAGAACCGGTACCCAGGCCGGTTCCACCTGGTCAACGTCCTGTCGCGGGAGCCGCAGGACGTCGAGCTGTTCCACGGCCGGCTCGACCCCGACCGGCTCGCGCAGATCTTCGATTTGCTGGTGCCGGTGGAGTCCGTGGACGAGTGGTACCTCTGCGGACCGTTCGGTCTCGTGACCGGAGCCGAGTCGCTCCTGAAGGAGCGGGGTGTCGACCCGCACCACATCCACCACGAAATCTTCCACGTCGACGAAGCAGGGTCCGACCGGCCGCGCCGGGCCGCGGCGGCCGTCGATGTGTCGGCCCCGCCGGCGGCGGTGGTGACGGTGACGCTGGATGGTCGGACCACCGAGGTGCCGATGCCCTCCCTCGAGGAGTCGATCCTCGATGCGACGCTGCGGGTCCGCCCGGATGCGCCGTTCTCATGCACCAACGGGGTATGCGGGACGTGCCGCGCGCATCTGGTGTCCGGTGAGGTGCAGATGGACCGCAACTACGCGCTGGAGCCGGACGAGGTCGAGGCCGGTGTCGTCCTCGCGTGCCAGGCTCACCCCGTGACCAGGACGGTGACGCTCGATTACGACGCGTAGACCCATGGAGGACCGAGGATGAGCCCTGCCCCAACCGCGGACAAGCACGACCAGCCCGATGCCGCGCCCCCCGTCGTCGACCGTGCGGCGTTCGACGCTGCCTTGGCCGACCAGGTGGTGCGCGAGAAGGAGGTCACTCGCCACAACGACCGGGTCTCGGCAGCGCGGCGTCGGCTGCCCATGGTCGAGGTCGAGAACTACACCTTTGCCGGCCCGGACGGCCCGGTCACCCTCGTCGATCTCTTCCAGGACCGCTACCTGCTCGTGGTTCAGAACGTCATGTTCGACCCCAGCTGGGACGACGGCTGCCCCAGCTGCAGCTGGGCGGTCGACAACCTCCCGGCCAACATGGACCGGCTGTATGACGAGGCGATCACCTTCGCGATGGTCTCCCAGGCGCCGATCGAGAAGCTCGAGCAGTGGCGCAAGAAGCGCGGGTGGGAGCACACGTGGGTCTCGTCCTACGACACCTCCTACCACGATGACTGGGGCTGGACGCGTACCGGCGACGACGGTAAGAAGACGCAGTCCCCGGGCTACTCCTACTACCTGCTCAAGGACGGGAAGCCGTACCTCACTTACATGACGACGGCGCGCGGCACCGAGGCGATCCTGCCCGTGGCGCACATCATGGATCGCACCGCCTACGGCCGGCAGCAGGAGTGGGAGGACAGTCCCGACGGCTGGCCGCAGTACCCGACCTACGGCTGACGGGCCGGCACGGGTCCTTCACGCGTGTACGTGACCCTGGCGAACCGTTCCCGCTGGTCGCGTGCCGCTTCCACCCAATCATCGCCCGGGATGGGCGGAAAGAACACATCACCCTCCGGTTCGAGGAACACCTCGGTGACAAGGAGCCGGTGTGCCCACGGCATCGCCTCGGCGTAGATCTGGGCGCCGCCGCAGACGAACACCTCCTCCGCCGGTCCCGCCAGGGCGAGCGCCTCCTCGAACGAGTGCGCAACCTCGACGTCCGCGTGCCGCCAGAACCGGTTCCGCGTGACGACGAGGGTGCGCCGTCCGGGCAGCGCCCTCCCGATGGACTCGAAGGTGCGCCGGCCCATCACCAGCACGTGGCCCATCGTCGTCCGCTTGAAGAACGCGAAGTCCTCCGGCAGGTGCCACGGGATGTCCGGTCCGTTGCCGATGACGCCGTTGCGCGCCACCGCGGCGATGAGGGTGACCTGGGTCATCTACACCGCGATGGGGGCCTTGATGGTCGGGTAGGCGTCGTACCCCACCAGCTCGAAGTCCTCGAGCTCGAACTCGTCGAGCGCCTGCCGGCGGGCGATCCGCATCTCCGGCAACGGGCGCGGAGACCGGGTCAGCTGCAGTCGCGCCTGCTCGAGATGGTTGAGGTAGAGGTGAGCGTCGCCCAGGGTGTGGACGAACTCCCCGGGCTCCAGGTCGCATACCTGCGCCACCATCATGGTGAGCAGCGCGTACGACGCGATGTTGAACGGGACCCCGAGAAAGACGTCGGCGGACCGCTGGTACAGCTGGCACGACAGCCGCCCCGGACCGCCGGCCCGCTTGCCCGGCGCGACGTAGAACTGGAAGAGCGCGTGGCACGGCGGCAACGCCATCGCGTCGACGTCGGCGACGTTCCACGCCGAGACGAGATGCCGCCGGGAGTCGGGGTTCGTCCTGATCGAGGAGACCACCCGCTCGATCTGGTCGATGTGCTCGCCGCTCGGCGTCGGCCAGGAGCGCCACTGGTAGCCGTAGACCGGCCCGAGGTTGCCGTCTGCGTCGGCCCATTCGTCCCAGATCGAGATGCCGCGCTCCTGCAACCAGTGCACGTTGGTGTCGCCGCGCAGGAACCAGAGCAGCTCGCCGATGATCGAGCGCAGGTGCAGCTTCTTGGTTGTGAGCACGGGAAAGCCGTCCGCGAGGTCGAAGCGCATCTGGTGGCCGAAGACGCTCAGCGTGCCGGTGCCGGTGCGGTCGCTCTTCTCGACCCCCGTGGTGAGCACCCGGTCGAGGAGGTCCAGGTACTGCTGCACGGCCGCACGCTACACCGGCCGAAGTCGATGTGACCCACGTCACACACCGAAGTCGGCCTCCGCTGTAACGGATCGCGAGCGGCTCCGATGTAGGTGGTGTCGAAGCGCTACCCGGACCCCCGAGCGGGTAGCGCTTCGACATTGTCGTCTGCTGGGTTCGTCACCTGTGCGGCGTGTCGGGGCGGACGGGCGCACCGTCCACGGGCGATAGATTGGCCGCCATGACCGCCTGGACCGCACGCACGGCGTCGCCGTTCGGCCGTTCGCTGACGGCGGTCGTCAGCCCGATGCAGCCCGACGGCAGCCTCGACCTCGCCGGTCTCCAGAAGGTGGTCGCCCACCTCCTCGACAACGGCCACGACGGCGTCGTCGTGAACGGCACGACCGGCGAGTCCGCGACGACCAGCGACGAGGAGCAGGACCAGCTCCTGCGGGCGGCGCTCGAGGCGGTCGGTGACCGGGGGCGCGTGGTGGCCGGCGTGGGGTCGAACGACACGGCGCACACCGTCCAGCTGGCGGAGCAGGCGGCCGCGACCGGCGCGCACGGTCTCCTCGTCGTGACTCCGTACTACAACAAGCCCACGCAGCCCGGCCTGCTCGCGCACTTCACGGCTGTCGCCGACGCCACTGAGCTGCCGGTGATCCTCTACGACATCCCCGCCCGCACCGGCACCCCCATCGCCACCGAGACGCTGCTCCGGCTCGCCGAGCACCCGCGCATCGCCGCCGTCAAGGACGCCAAGGGCGACCTCTGGGCGGCCAGCCGGGTGCTCGACCAGACCGACCTGTTGTGGTTCTCCGGCGACGACGTCGCCACCCTCAGCCACCTCACCCAGGGCGCGACCGGCTACATCGGCGTCACCACCCATGTGGCCGGCAGTGAGTGTGCGTTGATGCTCGCCGCGGTCGATGCTGGTGACCTCGAGACGGCCGTGGGAATTCACCGCCGGCTGTTCCCCGTCGTCGATGCCGTGATGAACACGTCGCAGGGCGCCATCATGGCCAAGGCCGCCCTCAAGGAGCTCGGTGTGATCGACTCGGCGGCCGTGCGGCTGCCGCTGGTCGAGTCGCCCCCGGAGCACCTCGAGAAGCTGCGTGCCGCTCTCGCCACCCTCAAGGACCCGATCTCTACGTGACCATCCCCTTACCCGACCTCGCCGACCCACCGCCCCTCGCCGACAACGCCCTGCGCGTCGTCGCCCTCGGAGGCCTCGGGGAAGTCGGCCGGAACATGACCGTCCTCGAGACCCAGGGTCGCCTTCTCGTCATCGACTGCGGAGTGCTGTTCCCCGAGGACCACCACCCCGGCATCGACCTGATCCTGCCCGACTTCGAGTACCTCGACGGCCGCCTCGACCAGGTCGAGGCGATCGTGCTCACCCACGGCCACGAGGACCACATCGGCGCGGTGCCGTTCCTCCTCAAGCGCAAACCCGACATCCCGCTCCTCGGCTCGCAGCTGACTCTTGCTCTGGTGGAGTCGAAGCTCAAGGAGCACCGCATCACTCCGTACTCGCTCACCGTGAAGGAGGGCACCCGCGAACGGCTCGGCGCCTTCGATCTCGAGTTCGTCGCCGTCAACCACTCGATTCCCGACGCGCTGGCAGTCATGGTCCGCACGCGGGCCGGCACGTTGCTGCATACCGGCGACTTCAAGATGGACCAGCTGCCCCTCGACGGTCGGCTGACCGACCTCCGCGCGTTCGCGCGGCTC
>DATLPT010000057.1:0-6535 GCA_035535635.1 Lapillicoccus sp.
TCCTGCCTTGTCTTGCACGCGAGGCACAGGGTCGCCCTCGGCGCCGCCTGCAGCCGCATCTTGCCGATCGGGTTGCCGCACGACTCGCAGATCCCGTAGGTGCCGTTGTCGAGCCGCTCGAGGGCGTGCTCGACCTGGTCGAGCTTGTCGCGCGAGTTCGCGACGAGGGTCATCTCGTACTCCCGGCCGAAGATGCTTGCTCCGGCGTCGGCCTGATCGTCCCCTGCGCCCTCCCCGGCGTCGCGCATGAGGCCCTGGAGGTCGTGCTCGGCGATCTCGAGATCGGCGTAGGCCCGAGCCCGCTCGGCTTCGAGCTCCTCACGGATCTCGCGCAGCTCCTTGGCGGTCCACGGCTTCTCCGTCGTGCCGACCCGAAGAGTGGCCGTCGTCGTCGCCGTGGCGCTGGCGGCCTTGGTGGCCTTAGTCGTCCGGGCGGGCGGACCCGCGGCGGTCTTCGCGGCCGGCGCCGTGCGGGGAGTGGCCGCGGTGGACGTGGCCTTGGCGCCGGTGCTCTTTCTGGCGGAGCTCTTGGCCCGGGTGCTCTTGGCCGGAGTGCTCTTCGCCGGAGTGCTCTTCGCCGGAGTGCTCTTCGCCGGCGTGCTCTTTGCTGCCGTGTTTTTCGCTGGAGTGCTCTTTCCGGCGGTCCTCTTTCCGGCGGCGCTCTTTCCGGCGGTGCTCTTTCCAGCGGTGCTCTTCGACACCCGCGTCGACGGAGCCTTCGCGGCCGCCGCCTTGGTAGAGGCCTTGCCGGCCGTCGTGCCGGCTGCCCTGGCGGAGGTCGACTTCGCGGCCGTGCCCTGGGCCGCGCCCTTCGTCGTGCCTTTGGCCGCGCCCTTGGTCGTGCCCTTGGTCGTGCCCTTGGTCGTGCGCGTCGTGGTGCTCTTGGCTGTGCTGTTGGCTGGGCTCTTGGCGGCGCCCTTCCCGGTCGCCCTCGCGGTAGCCGCGGACTTCCTCGTGGCGCCGGATGTGGCGGACTTTGCCGCGCGGGCCGGGACCGTTGTTCCGGTGCGGGCCGTCGACCGAGCGGCGGGGGCCGCAGCCGACCGCGCCGCGGACGTCGTCCGACCCGCCTGGGACGAGGCGGGACTCCTTGTGGCTGCCATGGCGTACCGGCCCCTTCCGGGGTAGCGATCCTCGAAGATGGTCGGGGCGAGGATAAGCCTCGCACCCGCCGACTCCAAACGCGGCTCACCGCACGGGACGACACCACGTCCCGCCCATATACCGGCTCCTGACCCGTCTACCCTTGAGGTGAGGTAGACGGTGAGCCCCTAGCCCTCCGGTAGAAGGGCGTTGGTCAGCGGTGCTCGGCCTGGCTCGCGACCTGACCGTTGGCCTCGGCGTTCTCCGGCCGTTGCGCGGCGCCCTCACCGCGGGGCTCGACGGCCGCCGTGTGGTCGAGCTCGTCGAGCTGCCCCTGCAGGTAGGACTTCAGCTGGGTGCGATAGGTGCGCTCGAACCCACGCAGCTGGTCGATCTTCTGCTCGAGCAGGTTCTTCTCCTGGTCGAGCTCCGAGAGCAGGGCGGCGCGCTTCTGCTGGGCCTCGGCGACCATGCCCGTGGACCGCTCCCGACCCTCGGTGATGAGCTCCTCGTGGCGGCTCTTGGCCTCGGCCAGCAGCCGGTCGTGCTCGGCCTGCGCCGTCGAGAGCAGCTTGTCGTGCTCTGAACGGGCCGAGGCCATGAGCTCGTCGTGCTTGGCCTGGCCCTCGGCGAACAGCTGGTCGCGGCGCGTCTCGCCCTGGCCGACGTGCTCGTCGTGCACCCGCTGGGCCAGCTCGATGAGGGCCGCGGCGCTGGTGCCGCCGGCCGCTCCAGCGGCTACCGCCCGCAAGGCTCCGGTGTCGGACACGCCCTCGCCCTGCGCGACCTTGGCCGCTTCTGCCGCCTTAGCCGCCTCGGACGCCTCGGCTGCCTCCGCGGCCCGGCGCTCAGCCTCTCCGGCGCGTGCCTCGGCGTCCTCGGCCCGCCGGCGCGCCTCCTGGATCGACTGCTCCGCCTGCTGCGCCCGGTCCTGGGCGTCGGTCGCGCTCTGCTGCACGGAACGGAGCTGGTTCTCCAGCTGGGCCACCTGCTGCTGGGCCTTGGCCCGCTCCTCGCTTTCGGCGCGGGCGCGCCCCTCAGCGGCGTCCAGCCGCTCCTGGACGGACGCGTCGATGGCTCCTTGGCGGTCCTTCACCTGCGCTTCCGCTGCCGCGACGTCGGCCTGGGCTCTGGAGAGCCGCTCCCCGACCTCCCGCTCGCGGGCCTCGGCCTCCGCCAGGCGGCTCTTGACCTCGTTGAGCCGCCGCTCCTGCTCCTCGACGACCGCGGGGTCCACTGACCCCCGCTCCTGGACCACCTGGCTCGAGCGCGACTGGCACTCCTCGAACTGGTGCTTGTAGTCGTCCCGCTGAGCCGTCAACGCCCGCATCTCAGCCACGACGTCGTCCAGGAAGTCGTCGACGTCACGCTCGTCATAGCCCTTCCGGAACTGGGTCGTCTGGAAGTGCTTGTTGAGGATCTGCTCAGGCGTCAAAGCCATCGGGGGTACCACCTTGTTCTTGGACCGCGGCCGGCTGGTGAAGGTCCGTTCCCGGGCAACGTTATCGAACCGAAACGACACGACCAACCTCGCGGCCCGGACGTGGCCTTCGCTACCGGCTCGGACGATCGGTCGAATTCGGGTTTGGATGCGCCCTCACGGGAAGCGGATGGTCATCAGCAGGGACGTAATCACAATAAGGACGAGGAACGCAATGTCGATTCGCATGCCGCCGAGATTGATGGAAGGGATGACCTTTCGAAGCAGCCGCAGCGGCGGATCGGTCACCGTGTAGACCAACTCGGCGACCACCAGCACGGCTCCCTTGGGCCGCCAGTCCCGCGACAGCACCTGCACCCAGTCGAACACCAGCCGCCCGATGAGCGTCAGGAAGAACAGGAAGACGACGGTCGAGAACACCGTGCCGATGGCGCGCATACGTCAAGTCTCGCTGATGATTCCTGTGGAACCGGCGTCCGGGGGGCTGTTGACGGCTGTGCGCCGGTATGCGCCGAGCCCCGGACGGTGCCTAGGACTGGTTGAAGAACCCGCGGGCGGTCGGGCTCGCCTCTGCTTCTTCGGTCGCGACTTCCACGTGCGCCGGGGAGAGCAAGAAGACCTTCGACGTGACCCGTTCGATGGCGCCGTGCAGTCCGAAGACGAGGCCGGCCGCGAAGTCGACGAGGCGCTTGGCGTCGGCGTCGCTCATGTCGGAGAGGTTCATGATGACCGGGGTGCCGTCGCGGAACGACTCGCCGATCGTCTTGGCCTCGTTGTAGGTGCGTGGGTGGATCGTCGTGATCCGGTTCAGCGGACCCACCTCCGGTTCACGGACCAGACGGGCTACGGACACCGGGCGGCGCGGCAGCTGGGTGACGGCGGCTCCAGTCTCGGGGCGTTCGGACACCGGGCGCTCCGAGCGCTCGGGAGTGCGGCGGCGGTCGTCGTCGTAGTCAGCGACGTCGTCGCGGCGGTCGTCATCGTCGTAACGGTCGTCGTCCTCAGCCAGGCCGAGGTACACCATCGTCTTGCGAAGCGCCCCAGCCATCTGGAACTCCCTTGGTCGTGCCGTGACATCGTGCGGTCGGCCGTCGTCCTGATGACGTTAGCGAAGCGGCGGACGCGATCCGAGGATTGCACTGCCGACACGCAGGAGTGTCGCTCCGTGCCGAATAGCCGCCTCGAGGTCCTCGCTCATGCCGGCCGAGACCCACGTCGCGTCCGGATGAGCCGCCTGTATGCGTGTTGCCACCTCCAACAACCGGGCGAAGGCCGCGTCGGGGTCCCCTTCGAGCGGCGCGACGGCCATCACCCCGCCGAGCTCGAGCGCCGGCTCGGCGGCGACCAGGTCGGCGAGCGCCGGGACGTCCTGCACCACAGCGCCGCCGCGACCCGGGGCGTCGTCGAGGCTCACCTGGACCAGGACTCGGGGGCGACGGCCCTGACGGTCGGCCGCCGTGCCCAGCGCCCTGACGACCTTGGCACGGTCCGCCGTGTGGACGACGTCGGCATACGAGACGACCGAGGCCGCCTTGTTGGACTGGAGCTGTCCGATGAAGTGGCGGCGGAGGCCGGTTCCATCGAGGAGCGAGTCGGTGAGCTTCACGCGAGCCTCCTGGTCGCGGTTCTCCCCGACATCGCGGACGCCGAGGTCTGCGAGCCGTCGGACGTCGGAGACGGGGAAGAACTTGGTGACGACGACGAGCTCGACGCTGCTGGGATCGCGGCCGGCGTCACCGCAGGCCGTTGCGATCCGAGTGTGCACGTCGTCGAGGCGGTGGGCGATCTCGTCGCGGCGGGCGTCGCCGGTCGTCATGCGGTCTCCGGAAGCAGCCGGACTACACCGGCGAAGCGGCGGGTCGTGCCGTCCCGGCGGTAGGAGAAGAGGTCGGGGCTCTCTCGCGTGCAGCCGGGAACCCAGGTCACGCGGATGCCGCGAGCCGTGAGCTGGTCGACCACGCCGGCCGCCACGTCGATGGCCGGCGTCCCGGTCCACGACACCGTCGCACTCGGCGCACTGACGGCGGCAGCCTCGGCCCGCATACCGTCCGGAACCTCGTAGCACCGGCCACAGACCGATGGACCGACGACCGCGATGGTGTCGCCCGGGGTGGCACCGGCGTCGGTGAAGGCGTCGACCGCCCGGTCGACGACACCGGAGACCATCCCTGGCCGGCCGGCGTGGACCGCCGCCACGACACCGGCGACCGGGTCGGCGAGCAGGACCGGGACGCAGTCGGCCGTCAGCGCCGCGAGCGCCAGGTCGTCGCGGGTCGTGACGACGGCGTCGGCGGTCGGTGCCTCGCCGTCCCACGGTCCGGCCGCGACGACGACGTCGGAGCCGTGGCACTGGTTCAGGAAGAGAAGCCGTTCCCGCCTCAGACCGAACGCCGTCGCGACGGCGGTCCGGTTGGCCGCCACCGCCTTCCTGGCGGCCGGGTCGGCCGACCGGCCGCCGAGGTCCAGCTCGTCGAGCGGCGGCGCACTACCGTCGGCACGGCGCGACGTGACCGCGAACCGGACCCCTCTCCGGCCCGGCGCGGGCGCGACATCGGAGGTCCAGAAGAACACGGCGGTCATCCTCCCAAAGCGCCCGCCACCAGCGCGGCACCACCGACGTGAACCCGGAGTCACGACAACAGCGCCGGGCTCGACTCGGCCCGGCGCTGCGTCAGTGATGCGACGTTCTCGTGCGGCTACTTGAGGAAGTCCGGCACGTCGAGGTCGTCTGCGTCGTCGAAGGTCACCGTATGCGGTGGCCGCTGTGCCGGCTGGATCACGGGTCGGGGTCCAGTCTCCGCGGCACCGCCTCCGGAACCCACCGGCGCGGCCGCGGGCACGGGGTCGGGCTCGTGGCGGACCGGCTGCACCGAGGGCTGGGGGAACCCGGGGCTCGGGTGGGCGCCGTTGGTCGACGTCCCGTTGGTCGACGCGCCGGTGGTCGCGGCGCCGTTGGTCGCGGCGCCGTTGCTGACCGCCGGGCGGCTGTTCTGCGCTCGCTGGACGCCGCTGAGGGAACGCTCCTCGCCGCGCTTGGTCGGGCCGCCGCCGTCGAACCCTGCGGCGATGACGGTGACGCGCACCTCGTCGCCCAGGGCGTCGTCGATGACTGCACCGAAGATGATGTTGGCCTCCGGGTGGGCGGCCTCCTGGACCAGCCGGGCCGCCTCGTTGATCTCGAAGAGTCCGAGGTCGGAGCCACCGGAGATCGACAGCAGGACGCCGTGGGCGCCGTCGATGCTCGCTTCGAGCAGCGGCGAGGAGATGGCCAGCTCGGCGGCCTGGACGGCGCGGTCCTCGCCGCGCGACGAGCCGATGCCCATGAGCGCCGACCCGGCGCCCTGCATGACCGACTTGACGTCGGCGAAGTCGAGGTTGATGAGCCCCGGCGTCGTGATCAAGTCGGTGATGCCCTGGACACCGGATAGCAGGACCTGGTCAGCGCTGCGGAACGCGTCCATCATCGAGACGTTGCGGTCGCTGATCGACAACAGCCGGTCGTTGGGGATGACGATGAGGGTGTCGACCTCTTCGCGCAGCCCGCCGATCCCCGACTCTGCCTGGTTGGCGCGGCGCCGGCCCTCGAAGGTGAACGGCCGAGTGACCACACCGATGGTGAGAGCGCCCAGCCCGCGAGCGATCCGCGCGACGACGGGCGCCCCCCCGGTGCCGGTGCCGCCGCCCTCCCCAGCGGTGACGAAGACCATGTCAGCCCCTTTGAGGACCTCCTCGATCTCCTCGGCGTGGTCCTCGGCGGCCTTCTTCCCCACCTCGGGGTCGGCGCCGGCGCCGAGCCCCCGGGTGAGCTCGCGGCCCACGTCGAGCTTGACGTCGGCGTCGCTCATCAGCAGCGCCTGGGCGTCGGTGTTGATGGCGATGAACTCGACGCCTTTGAGGCCGACCTCGATCATCCGGTTGATGGCGTTGACGCCGCCGCCGCCGATGCCGACGACCTTGATGACGGCCAGGTAGTTGTGCGGGTCTGCAGCCACGAGCGTGGGCCTTCCTCAG
>DATLPT010000058.1:0-12591 GCA_035535635.1 Lapillicoccus sp.
GGACCTGCCCGCCCATCGCCGCCCGCAGCTTGCTGTACACGAGACGGTCGAACACGGCGTGCTTGAGCTTCAGCCCGAGCCCGGGCCCACCGGCGTCGAGCGACTGGCTCCACTCAATGGCCGTGGCCGCGGCCGTGGCGAAGATGCGCCCCTTGCCGTCACCCTCGGCCTTCTGCTCGGAGGAGTTGTAGATCTTCTCGAAGACGCGTGGCACCGCGAGGATGAACGTCGGCCGGAATGACGCGAAGTCGTCGAGCAGCGCCCGGATGTCGCTGGAGTGACCCATCCGTACCGTGGCCTCCACGCAAAGCACCTCGATGAACCGCGCGAACACGTGGGCCAGCGGAAGGAACAGCAGCGTGGCGGCACCGTCGGCGCGGACCACCGAGGATAGCGACTCGCTCGCGTTCTCGGCGAGGTCCTTGAAGTTGCCGTGGGTCAGCTCGCAGCCCTTGGGGCGACCGGTGGTGCCGGACGTGTAGATGATGGTGGCGAGGGAGGTGCGGTCGGTGCTGGCCCGGCGCGCCTCGAGGGTCTGCTCACTGACGTCGGCGCCCGCTCGGTTCAGCTCGTCGAGGGCGCCTGACTCGATCTGCCAGACGTCGCGCAAGCCCGGGAGCCGGTCACGCACGGCGGCCACGGCGCCCGCGTGCGTCGCCGTCTCGACGATCACGGCGACGGCACCGGAGTCCTCGAGGATCCAGCCCACCTGGTCGGGCGACGACGTCTCGTAGATCGGCACGGTCACCGCACCGGCGGTCCAGATCGCGTAGTCGGCGAGCGTCCACTCGTACCGGGTCCGCGACATGAGCGCCACCCGGTCGCCCACCTGGACGCCGGCGGCGACGAGCCCCTTGGCGAGCCGCGCCACCTCGTCGGCGAACGCCGCGGCGGTGACGTCCTGCCAACCGCCGGCCGCGCGCGTCGAGAAGACGACCTTGTCCGGGACCGTCTGGGCGTTGACGACTACGGTGTGCGCGAGGTTCCCTTCGGTGGTCGGGGTGACGACGGCGGCGACGACCTTGTCGCGAAGGGGCTGTGACACGGCAGGCTCCTCGAGCGTGGTCTCGAGCGGGTACTGACGAGTCGGAGGATACTCGTGGGGCAGGCATCGACGGGCCGGTCCGCCGCGTACCCCTGGTTGTAGCCTTCGGCGCATGCCCGACCGCACGGAGAGCTCCATCGTCATAGACGCCGCCCCCGGCGCGGTCCTCGACGTGATCGCCGACTTCGGCGACTACCCGAAGTGGGCGACGGAGGTGAAGTCGGCGACGGTGCTCTCAGAGGAGGGCGACGGGTGGCCGGACCGGGTCGAGTTCGTCATGGACGCGGGGGCCATCAAGGACACCTATGTCCTCGACTACGAGTGGGACGTCGACGAGGAGGGCACCGGCGTCGTCTCGTGGGGGCTGGTCAAGGCGACCGTGCTCAAGGCGATGAACGGCTCGTACACCCTCGTCGCGAAGGGGTCCGGCACCGACGTGACCTACCGGCTCGCGGTCGACCTGACCATCCCCATGCTGGGCATGCTCAAGCGCAAGGCGGAGAAGGTCATCGTCGACACCGCGCTGCGGGAGCTGAAGAAGCGCGTCGAGGGCTGACGGGCTCGTGCGGATCGTCCTCTTCACCGGGAAGGGAGGCGTCGGCAAGACGACGAGCGCGGCCGCCTGCGCGGTCCGAGCTGCGCGGTCGGGCACACGGACGCTGGTCATGTCGACCGACGCCGCGCACTCCCTCGGGGACGCGCTTGCCCTCTCGCTGACCGCCGGTGAGCCGGTCGAGGTGGAGCCGCGGCTCGATGCCCTCCAGGTGAGCGCTCCGGGACAGCCGGGTACCGCATGGCGGGTGGTGCAGGACTATCTCCTCGAGGTCCTCGACACCCTGGGCATCGACCCGGTCGTCGCAGAGGAGCTCACCTCACTGCCGGGCGCGGAGGAGATCGCGGCACTGCTCGAGCTGCGCTCCCGGGCGGAGTCGGGCAGCTGGGACCTCGTCGTCGTCGACTGCGCGCCGACAGCGGAGACGTTGCGGCTGGTTGCGCTGCCCGAGGCGCTCGCGTGGCACCTCGAGCGGTTGCTGCCCGCCCAGCGCGGTCTCATGCGGACGCTGCGACCGGCCGCGGCGGCGGCCGCGGGGATGCCGCTGCCGTCACCCGAGATGGCCTCGACCGTGGCCGCGTGGTACCGGCAGATGCGCGACGTTCACGCCCTGCTGACCGGACCGTCCGCGTCCGTGCGGTTGGTCCTCACGCCGGAGCGGTTGGTGGTCGCCGAGGCGCGGCGCACCTGGACGTCGCTCGGACTGTACGGGTTCGCCGTCGACGGTGTGGTCGTGAACCGGGTGATGCCGGCCGTCGGCCCAGACGGCGGCGACCCCTGGCGGCGTACCTGGAACGAGGCTCAGCGAGCCGGACTCGACGAGGTGGCGGAGTCCTTCGCCGGCCTGCCCGTCGTCCGGGTGCCCTACCTGGCCGGTGAGCCGATCGGTCCGGAAGCTTTGGACGACCTCGCCGGGCTGGTCAAGGGGGACGTGGCGACCGCGGACGACCCGCTCGGGCTGCTGGCCCCGATCCGCAACGGAGGGCAGGCACGGCTGCGGGTGCGCCGGTCCGACAAGGGGTACGTGCTGAGCCTGCCGCTGCCCCTGGTCGCCGCGCCGCAGGTCGACCTCAAGCGGCGCGCGGGCGAGCTGCTCATCACGGTCGGGGACCATCGCCGCGTGCTCAGCCTGCCCGCGGTCCTCCAACGGTGCGTCGTCCGCGGCGCGCGAGTCCACGAAGGGACGCTGCGAGTGACGTTCGAGCCCGACCCCGACCTGTGGCCGGTGCCGAGCGAGCCGGTGGAACCAGAGCACGGTATGCGAGGGGTCTCCCATGGCTGAGAACGCGCCGGAACGCGAGTCACCCGAAGCGCGACCTCCGGTCGGGTCGGTCGCGGAGGAGACCGCGCGCCTCCTGGACGCGTTGCTGGCCGGCAGCGGCGCCTCCGGACAGGACGAGATGAGCGCAGGGGCATACGCGACCGACGCGACGGACCGACCTCCGAGACCGACGGCTGAAGTCGAGCCGTGTCCGACCTGTGGTCACGTGCCCGGTGTGGATCACATCACGGCGGACGGCGACGTGTGCCGGCTCTGTCCGGTCTGCCAGCTGTTGCGGGTCGTGCGCACGGTGCGGCCGGAGACGCTGGACCGGCTGGCCGACCTGGCGGCGGCGGTGACGGAGACGCTGCGGGACGTCGCGGCCAGCCGGTGGCACGAATCCGGATCGCCCCCGCCGTGCCGCGCGCAACCTGAGGTGGAGGACATCCACGTCGACGGCGAGGAGGGGCGATGACCGGCCGCCTGGCGATCGGGATCGACATCGGAGGCACCAAGGTCGCCGGTGGCGCCGTGGACGACCAGGGGAAGGTCGTCGCCCGGGCCCGTCGGGACACCCCGCACCGGTCGATGTCGCCGGACGTCGTCGAAGACACCATCGTCGCGGTCGTCGACGAGCTGGTGGACACCGTGCGGGCCGACGCGCTCGGCGAGGTCGTCGCCGTCGGGATCGGCGCCGCGGGGTTCGTGGCGGCCGACCGCGCCACGGTGGTGTTCGCGCCACACCTGTCGTGGCGGCACGAGCCGCTGCGCGACGCCCTGGCCCGGCGCGTCGACGTCCCGATCACCGTCGACAACGACGCGAACGCCGCGGCGTGGGCCGAGTGGAAGTTCGGGGCGGCCCGCGGCGAGAGCCACCTCATGATCGTCAACCTGGGGACCGGCATCGGCGGCGGCATCGTCATCGACGGGCGGGTGCAGCGAGGGCGGTACGGCATTGCCGGCGAGTTCGGGCACATGCAGGTGGTGCCGAACGGGATCCGGTGCGAGTGCGGCAACAAGGGCTGCTGGGAGCAGTATGCGAGTGGCAACGCCCTCGTCCGGGAGGCGCGGGACCTCATCGCGGCCCGGTCGCCGGTAGCGGAGGACCTGCTCGGCGCGGTCGGGGGGGATCCGTCGAAGCTGACCGGGCCGCTCATCACGGCGGCCGCCCATAACGGTGACCCCACGGCCATCGAGCTCTTGGCCGAGATCGGGGAGTGGCTGGGGGTCGGCATCGCCAACCTGGCGGCGGCCTTCGACCCGGGCACGTTCGTCGTCGGCGGTGGGGTGAGCGCGGCCGGGCCGCTCCTGCTGGACCCGGCACGGGAGACGTTCCGCCGTCAGCTGACCGGCCGCGGGTACCGCCCCGAGGCCGAGATCGTCGCGGCGGAGCTCGGCAACGAGGCCGGCCTCATCGGCGCCGCGGACCTGGCCCGACTGGGCCAGTAGTCCGGGTCAGCGCGCGAGGGCGCGGCGCCGGGATCGTGGACGACTTCCTACGCCCTGGCGACGGAGATGGTCCACGATCCCGGTTGGGGAGGGTGCGCTCGGACACGGCGTCGTGATGCGGATGATCAGCGACGGTCAGAGGCGGATGCCGTCGTCGCCCTCGTCGCGCTCCAGTGGCTGGCGCAGCACCAGCAGGACGAACCCCGCGATCGACACGAGCAGGGCGAACAGCATCCACCAGCCGTTGCCGTCGCGGTTGAACAGCAGAAGGTAGAGGAAGAGCAGCGGCCCCGAGACGAGCGCGACGACCATCAGCCAGAAGTGCTTGTCCTCCGACGGAGGGAGCGGGGCGGGTGGCGGTGGCGTGTAGTGGTCCTCCTCGCGGTCGGCGTCCCAATCCGCAGCGACGTCCTCCGGGTCCTCGACGACGTCGTCGGCCGTGGGCTCGTTGCGAACCGGTTCGTCAGCCGCAGGCGCCGCGGCAGCGGCCGCTTCGACGGCGTCCGAATCGCGCGTCGGGTCGTCACGTTTGTCGTCCGGTGCGTCCGGGTGCGGGTCACCGGAGGGGTCGAGGCCGAGGGCGACGTCGTCCCAGTGCGCCATGATCGCGGCGAACTGCTCGTCGACGTCCTTCTCGGCCATGGCGAAAGAATCTCACCCCTCGGGGGCGCCAGCGCGGGCGGCCTTCGCGACCCGCTCGATGAACCGGACCGACTCATCGTGGATCAGCGGGGCGTCGTTGTCGAGCGTAGCCACGTGGTAGGAGTTCTCCAGCCAGATCTCGGTGACGTCGGTGCTCGAGATGTGTTCGAGGAAGTACGCGGAACTGGCCACCGGGACGATGTTGTCGACCCGTGAGTGCAGGAGCAGCACCGGCTGGGTGATCTCCGCCAGGTCCCGGCTGACCTCGGCCCAGAGCCGGGTCTGGGAGTACATCGACTTGAGCGGGTTCCGGTCGTAGGCCAGCTCGTGCTCGCGCTCGCCGGTCATCTTGACGTCGTCGGCGATGCCAGGAAACGACGGGACGACGCGCTGCAGCAGCGGCAGCAACCGCAGCCTCGGGTCGTTGTGCAGGTAGATCGGGTTGACCAGGACCAGCCCGGCCACCCGCGGCCCCTGCTCGAGGGCCAGCTTGGTGGCCAGCAGCCCACCCATCGACAGGCCGGCGGCGAAGACCTGACCACAGCGCGACCGCAGCTCGTCGAACGCGCGCTCGACCTCGGCATACCAGTCCTGCCAGCGGGTCGTGTTCATCTCCTGCCAGCGGGTGCCGTGCCCTGGCAGCCGCGGCAGGCGGACGGTGTACCCGGCCGCGGCGAGGTGCTCGGCCCACCGACGCATGCTCTGCGGCGTGCTCGTATACCCGTGGACGAGCAGCACCCCGATGTCGTTTCCGTCGTGGGCGAAGGGCTCGGCCCCCGGGAGGACGGGAAGTGCCATGCCGTGGACTCCTCGAAGGTATGCCGGTCGGCTGGCCCCACATGGTCGCACGACGACCCGGCTCGCTGATAGTGCCGTAAAGTTCGAGGGTCACGGAGGTTTTCCGTCCAACGGCCGGCAGGAAAGGACGAGATCTCGCAGTGTTCTACTGGGTGCTCAAGACCGTCGTCCTCGGGCCGCTGCTGAAGCTGCTGTTCCGCCCGTGGGTCCAGGGCGAGGAACACATCCCTGACGAGGGCGCCGCGATCTTCGCGAGCAACCACCTGTCCTTCTCCGACTCGATCTTCCTGCCGCTGATGGTGCCCCGACGGATGACCTTCCTGGCCAAGTCCGACTACTTCACCGGACGCGGCCTGAAGGGCAAGGCCACCGCGGCCTTCTTCAAGGGCGTCGGCCAGCTCCCGATCGACCGCTCCGGCGGGAAGGCTGGAGAGGCGGCGCTGAACTCCGGGCTGCGCGTCCTGCGCCGCGGTGAGCTGCTCGGGATCTATCCCGAGGGCACCAGGTCGCCCGACGGCCGCCTCTACCGCGGCCGCACCGGCGTGGCTCGGATGGCGCTCGAGGCCGGGGTCCCGGTCCTGCCGGTCGCGATGATCGGCACCGACAAGGCGCAGCCGACCGGGAAGAAGCTGCCCAGGATCATGCGGATCGGCATCCGGATCGGGCGGCCGCTGAGCTTCGCGCGCTACGAGGGCATGGAGGAGGACCGCTTCGTCCTACGTTCGATCACCGACGAGATCATGTACGAGCTGATGCTGCTGTCCGGGCAGGAGTACGTCGACGAGTATGCGACGTCGATGAAGGACCGCCTGGTCCGGGCCGCCAAGGCGCGGGCTCGCGAGATCCAGGAGGCCGCGAGGCCCGGCAGCGCCGCGAAGGAGCTCGAGGACGCGCTCGACGCCGCCGAAGGGCTGGAGGAGCGGCGCGAGTCGCCGGTCGACGACGTCGCGATCGGCCGGGGCGACGACGCGGTGGACGACGAGCTCCTGAGCGACGTGCCGGCCCCCCGCCCGGTCGGCGACGAGCGGGCCGCCAGCTGACCATGCCGCCCCTGTCACCGAGCCGCGCGCCCGGTGGCGTCGGCACGCCGGACGACTCCCTGGTCGTCTCGGCGCTGTGGCGGGCGATCCGTGTGCTTCGCCCACTGACGCTGGTCTACGCGGTCTGGGCTGCGTGGACCCGCCGCGATGAAATGCAGCAGCCGACCGCCGCCTTCGCCATCCTCGGCGTGCTCGCGGTCTGGACCATCGTCGCCCTCGTATGGGAGCGGCGTGAGCTGTGGTGGCACGTCGTCGAACTCGGCCTCGCCGCCGGCGCGGTCGTCGCGACCCGGTGGGTCGACACCCCCGACGCGGCGTTCCGGGGCACGACGACGTTGCCGGGCGTGTGGCAGGCGGTGCCGGTCGCCTCGATCGGCATCGTCAAAGGCTGGCGCGGCGGGCTGGCCGCGGGCGGGATCATTGCCCTCGCGACGGTGGCGAGCACCCGCTCCGTCGAGGTGGCCGCGGTGAGCAACGGCCTGCTCGTCCTGCTCGTCGGAGGGACCGTGGGGTACTGCGCGGATCTCGCCCGGGCCGAGCAGGTGGAGTTGAGCCGGGCGCTGGCCCAGGAGGCCGAGGACGTCGAACGAGACCGGCTGGCCCGCACTGTCCACGACGGCGTGCTCCAGGCGCTCGCCTTCATCCACCGCCGCGGCATCGACGCGGGTGGCGAGGCGGCCCGGCTGGGCGCTATGGCGGGGGAGCAGGAGCAGCGCCTCCGCGCCCTGGTCAGTGGCGTGCCCGTCGACGAGCTGGAGAAGACGCTGGGCGGGCCGGTGGACCTCAGCCAGTACCTGCGTCAGGCCTCGGCCGGCATGGCCGACCTCGTCGCGCCGGCGGACCCGGTCTACCTGCCTCGCCGTCCGGCCAACGAGCTCGTCGCCGCCGTCGAGGCGGCCCTCGACAACGTCCGCAAGCACGCCGGGCGGGATGCCCATGCGTGGGTGCTCGTCGACGACGCCGGTGACGACATCGTCGTCACTGTGCGGGACAACGGCGTCGGCGTCTCGGAGGACCGGATCGTCGAGGCCGGCAGCCGGGGGCGCCTGGGGGTGAGCGCCTCGATCCGCGGCCGCCTCGAGGAGCTCGGCGGGTCCGCCCGGTACCTTTACGGTCCGGGCGGCGGCACCACGGTCGAGATGTGGATTCCCAAGCGAGGCGCGTGACATGACAGGTGACATGACACGGCACCAGCCCGGCGCAGACGGCATCGAGGAGGTGGAGTCCCTCGAGGCCGAGGACGATCCGGTCCACGACGCCTCCATCACCGTCGTCGTCGCCGACGACCACCCGATGTGGCGCGACGCCGTCGCGCGCGACCTCGCCGACGCCGGGTTCCAGGTCGTCGGTACCGCGGCCGACGGCGCCGCCGCGGTGCGTCGGGTCAAGGCGACCACTCCCGACGTCCTGGTCCTCGACCTGAACCTTCCCGGCGTTCACGGCGTCGAGGTCTGCGCGCAGCTCGCCGCCGAGCAGCTGCCCACGAAGATCCTCATCCTCTCGGTGAGCGGCGAGCGCCAGGACGTCCTCGACGCGGTCAAGGCCGGCGCCTCCGGGTACCTCGTCAAGTCGGCCGCCCGGGAGGAGTTCCTCGAGGCGGTACGCCGAACCGCGCGGGGTCGCGCGGTCTTCACTCCCGGCCTGGCCGGTCTGGTCCTCGGCGAGTTCCGGCGGATGCAGAACGCCGGCTCCGGCACGTCCGGGGTGCCGCAGCTGACCGAGCGCGAGACCGAGGTGCTCAAGCTCGTCGCGACCGGCATGAGCTACAAGGACATCGCAGCGCACCTGTTCATCTCGCACCGGACGGTGCAGAACCACGTCCAGAACACTCTCGGCAAGCTGCAGATGCACAACCGCGTCGAGCTGGTCCGCTACGCCATCTCCAAGGGCCTTCACCGCGACTGACGGCGGGTAGCCGGTGATTACGCTGAACGGTGTGCCGCGCCGACCCGTCCGTGTCGTCTCCGTGCACTCGTTCCGCGGCGGAACCGGCAAGTCGAATCTCAGCGCCAACGTCGCCGCTCAGCTCGCCCGCAAGGATATGCGCGTCGGCGTCATCGATGCGGACGTGCAGTCCCCGGGCATCCATGTCCTGTTCGGACTCTCCGGTGACGACATCACCGCCTCGCTGAACGACTTCCTCTTCGACGGAGTCCCCATCGAGCAGGTCGCTCTCGACGTCACCCCACCCGGGGTTCCGGGCCGCATCCACCTCATCCCGTCGAGCATCCAGCCGGGGGAGATCACGCGGGTGCTTCGCAACGGCTACGACTCGCAGCAGCTGGTCGAGGGGCTGCGCGAGTTCGTCGACGTCCTCGAGCTCGACGCGCTGCTCGTCGACACCCATCCGGGGCTGCAGGAGGAGACTCTCCTGTCCCTCGTCGTGGCGGACACCGTGCTGGTCGTCCTGCGGCCGGACCAGCAGGACTACGAGGGCACGGGCGTCACCGTCCACGTGGCCAAGGAGCTGGAAGTCCCGCGGATCGCCATCGTCGTCAACAAGTCCCCGGACAGCTTCGACCCGGCCGTCGTCCGCGCACGCGTCGAGCAGGCCTACGACTGCCCTGTCGTCGCCGTCCTGCCGCACTCCGACGCCATGATGACCCTCGGCAGCGCCGGGATCTTCTCGCTGCGGTACCCGGACGAGGACCTGAGCAAGGAGCTCATCACGGTGGCCGACTTCGTCCGCCGGGAGGCCGGGTGAACCGGACCCCGGAGCGCGAGCAGGGGCCGTTCCTCAGCCGCGCCGAGCTGCTGGGCGGGCTGTCCGGACGACGGGTGAGCAGCGCCCTCTACGTCATCGAGAGCCGGACCGCATACCTCGCTCTCAAGGCCCGCAACGCCACGGCCCCGGTGCTGTCGGAGGGCCGCCTCGAGGAGCAGGAGAAGGCCTTCCTGTCGGCGCTCGCGGCCGGGCGCGACCTGCCCGCCCCGACGATCCAGGAGCTGGAGCAGTTCGCGCCGCAGTGGGCTTATCTCGTGCCCCCCGACGCGGTGGCTCGCGCCGAGCTGGCCCACCGGCTCGGTGACAAGTACCGGTTCCGCGAGTCGGACGTCGGGCGGATGCGGGCCGCGCTCGGCCTCGACGACCCCGCCGTTCAGCAGGCATACCGCGACCGGCACCGCGGTGATCTCTCCGCCGTCTACGACACCGACCTGACCTGGCTGGAGAAGCTCCGATGGGCCCGGTCCCGGCTGTTCCGGCGCCTGGAGGAGCTGCCGCCGTTCTGGACGACGTACGGCCTGACGCTGACCGAGACAGTCGGTGCCGGGATGCTGGCGCTCCCCATCGCCGTCGCCGGGCTCGGACCGCTCCCGGGCGTCGGCGTCATCGTCGTGCTGGGGCTGCTGAACGTGCTGACCGTCGCCGCGGTCGCCGAGACCTTCACGCGAACCGGCTCGGTACGGTGGGGCGGCGCCTTCTTCGGTCGCGTCGTCCGCGGCTACCTGGGCCGCACGGGCGGAGTGGTCTTCGGTGTCGGCATGACGATCTACACCGCCCCCGTCCTGCTGGCGTGTTACGTGGGGTTCGGGGTGACGGTCGCGAGCACGACGCACACCAGTGCGCCGCTGTGGGCGGCCGGGCTCTTTGCGGCGAACATCGCGCTGATCTTCCGCAAGCGACTCAACGCGACGATCGCCTCGGCGCTTCTCGTCGGGTTCGTCAACGTGCTCGCCATCGTCGTCCTCGTCGTGCTGGCGCTGACCGTGCTCGACGTCGACAACGTCCGGTTCGTGAACATCCCGTTCGTGGGCGGCCAGCCGTTCGACCCGAGCGTGCTGGAGCTGGCCTTCGGCGTCGTGCTGCTGTCGTTCTACGGCCACACGTCGGTCGGCAACAGCGCCCAGGTGGTGCTGAGACGAGACCCCGGAGGCCGCTCGCTCATGAAGGGGAGCGTCGCCGCGATGCTCACCGTCGTGGCGCTGTACAGCCTCTGGGTCTTCTCCGTCGGCGCGGCGGTACCGGCCGAGCGGCTGCGCTCCGAGCCCGGCACGGCGCTCGTGCCGCTGGCCGAGGAGGCGGGACGGGCGGCGTCGGTCGTCGGCTTCGTCTTCGTCTTCCTCGCCGTGGGCATGGGGACGGTTCACCTGTCCCTGGGCTTGTACAACCTGGTCGCCGAACGCCTGGTGGCCCGCCGTCGCCTCGCCGTGCTGCTGGGCCTGGCCCTGATCGGCTCGATCTTCCTGCTCGCCGAGCTGCTCATCATCACCGAGACCGCGTCGTTCACCGGCTCGCTGGGGATCGTGGGCGCGCTGACCGGACCGTTGATGGGTGGCGGCGTCTTTCCCGTTCTGATGCTGGAGTCCAGCCGGCGCCGCGGCGACTACGAGCCCGCGCGGTTCTGGCGGTGGCTGGGTCACCCGGTCGTCGCCGTGTTGCTGTTCCTGGCCTTCATGGCCACCGAGGTCATCTACGTCTGGGCGTGGCCGTCCACGGTGCAGCGGCTCATCGCCGCGACCGTGATCGTGCTCGTCGTCGTCTTCACGGTCGTCATGCTCAGGTCCGGCGCGCTGCGTCCCCGCGCCGTCGTCGAGGTCCGGCGGGACGAGGAGTCCGGACGAGACAACGTGAACGTCGTTGCTCGCGGGCACACGGTCCGGGCGGAGGCTCTGCCTCCCGATGAGCGGGTCGTCGACGTAGCGCTCGCGCCGCTGCGCGTCCCGGAGGTCCGGGCCTGGGCGCACCAGGTGGACGGTGGCGGCGAGTCCGAAGCCCTGGCCGTGACGGCATCGCTGCGCGGGCCGGGTGGTGACACCCCGCAGCCGGTCGCCGACGGAGCGCTCGTCCTCGACCCGGTCGACGGAGCCGAGACCCTGGAGCTTCGGTTGCCGCGAGTCAGCCGGGCCGGTCGGCGATGATCCGCCGCAGGTCCGAGGCCTGCGCCCTGAGACCGCCGAAGTAGTCGGTCTCCGTCACCTTTTCGACCTGCTCGGCCTGGCGCTCGTGGTCGAGCTCGATCCGCAGCTGGTCCAGCTGCCGCTGCAGCGCCTCCTCGCGGGCGGCGGCGGCGGCCGCCCGACGCTCCTCGTCGAGGATGCGCTCGAGCACCCCGGCACACTGCGTCGCCACCGCGCCGGTGAGCTTGAGGTCGCCGGCATCGAACGGCGCGCCGGCGCGGCTGAGCACGATCGCGCCGCGCTCCGTCTCTCGGAAGGACAGCGGCGCCACGAGCCGGGCCCCGTCGCCGACCGTCTCGATCCGCAAGTGGGTGAGGTCGTCCGGTATGCCGGTGGTCGCCTGTTGGTGGACAGCGGCCTCCACGACGCGGCCGTCGATGTCCACGACCACGTATGCGTCGTCGACCGGCACGTGTCGCGTCGCCTCCCGCAGCGCCCGGGTCGCCAGGTCCGACCGGTCCCGGGCGGTGGCGAGGACCTCGCCCAGCGCATACAGGAGGTTGACCTCGCGGTACATGTCGAGGACCTCGTCGGCGAGCTCCCGTCGTTCCTGCTCGATCCCGGCGAGGTGGGTGAGCAAGTCGGCGGTCATCGCGGCCCGCGGCCCGGTGACCGTGCCGAGAAGCGTGCCGTCGGCTCGGGTCACCGGCACCGGCGACCCGTCCAGCGCGGACCCGGCCAGCAGCCTCCCCGTCGTGTCGAACACCGAGGCCTCACCCGCGGACACCGACGCCAGGAGGGCAGCGACGTCCTCACGGCGCAGGATTCGGCCGAGGCGGACATCCTTCACTATCAGGACCCCTCGTCCGGTGGACCGAGGCGGGAGCGGGCGAGGTCGAGCAGCTCGTCCGGGTCGAACGGCTTGGTGCGGAACTCGTCAGCGCCGACCGCGAGCCCCTGCTCT
>DATLPT010000059.1:0-15097 GCA_035535635.1 Lapillicoccus sp.
ACCGACTGCAGGTACTGGGTGAGGATGATCGCGTTACCCATGACGGCGAACATCGCGAGAACGTTGACGACGACCGAGCCGCCGAACCGGCGCTCCGCGAGCGCCCTGACGTCCAGCATGGGCACCTCGGCAGCGAGCTGACGGCGCACGAAGGCAACTCCGACGAGTAGCCCGACGGCCGCATACAGGACCGCAGTAGTCGACCATCCGTCCGCCGCGACCGACTTGATTCCGGCAATGACGGGGATGACCGTCCCGAGCGCGAGCAACGAGCTGAGCCAGTCGAATCGCGCCGAGCGGGTGCCCTTCGACTCCGGCAGAAGGAACGGCGCAGTGACGAGGAGCAGCAACATGGCGGGGATGTTGATGAGGAATACCGAACCCCACCAGTAGTGCTCGAGCAGGACCCCGCTGATGATCGGCCCGAGGGCAACCCCGCCTGTGAGCGCGGCCGACCAGATCGCGACGGCCTTGGTGCGATCGGTCTCGTCGTGGAAGAGGTTGCGGATGAGGGCGAGGGTCGAGGGCATCAGCGTCGCGCCGGCGACGCCGAGCACCGCGCGAGCGGCGATGAGCATCTCGGCGGACTGCGCGTAGGCCGCGAGGAGGGAAGCCGCGCTGAAGGCGACCGCTCCGATCAACAGCAACCGGCGGCGGCCGATCCGGTCACCGAGGGAGCCCATAGTGAGCAGCAGTCCCGCCAGGACGAAGCCGTAGACGTCGAAGATCCATAGCTGCTGGGTGGCGGTCGGCTGTAGGTCCTGTGCGATGAACGGCACCGCGAAGAAGAGGACGGACACGTCCATCGACGCGATGAGTATCGGCAGGATCAGCACGGCCAGTGCTATCCACTCCCGGCGTCCGGCGCGTGCGTTCATGCGTTCTCCTTAACTGCGTACATCGCTAACTGTTGGTACGGTACGCAGAACCTAACTGCTTGCTGTGTATACCGCAAGCAGTTTTGTATGCTTGTCCGGTGGTCGATCCCGGCGCCAACGCCGACGCTCATCTCCCGCGCTACCTCCAGCTGCTCTGGGACAGGGAGCCGTCGGGCCGACGGGGTCCGAAGCCCGGGCGGACGATCCAGGAGATCGGGAAGGCCGGCGTCGTCGTGGCCGACCGCGACGGCCTCGAGGGTGTGTCCATGAAGTCGGTGGCGGCCGAGCTCGGGATGACGCCGATGTCGCTGTACCGGTACGTCGACTCCAAGGAGCAGCTGCTGGAGGTCATGCTCGACGTGGCGTACGGCCCACCGGACCGGTCGCTGGTCGCGTCCGGGTCGTGGCGCGAGCGCCTCACGCGCTGGGCCTGGGCCCTCGCGGACGCATTGGTCCGACATCCGTGGATTCCCGTCGTCCCGCTGACCACGCCGCCGCTCGGACCCAACATGCTCGGCTGGACCGACGCCGGGGCAGCCGCGTTCGACGGCGTGCCGCTGACCAACCAGCAGAAGATGTCCTCGCTGCTCGTCGTGGACGGCTACGTCCGCAGCCACGTCCGCATGTCGCTGACCCTGGGCCTCGTCGATCCCGAGGCCCCGCCTCCAGACCCCTACGTCACCCTGCTTCCGATGTTGCTGGACGCGAAACACTTTCCTGCGCTGGTCGCGGCCGCGCCGGCCATCGTCGACGACAACGAGGGCGAGGACTTCTTCCGCGACGAGATGCGGTTCGGCCTGGACGTCATCCTCGACGGCATCGAGACCCTCACAGGCACCTGACCCGCTTCCAGAGGCCGGGGGTCAGTGCCAGCCCGCCTCGTCCACGCCGCCGGGGATGTCGCGCTCCGGGTCGTACGGCAGCCGGGTGAACCGGAACGAGGCGAGGTCCAGGTGGCTCACCGCCCCGGTCGCGTCCCGCACCACCACGAGCGGCTCGCCCGTGTAGTAGCCGTCCAGCCCGACCCAGGTCCCGTCCCCGTTCTTCCGGAACCGCGCTCCGCGGCCCTCGCCCCAGACCACGAGCTCCAGCCCGCCGTCACCCGTCGCCTTGAGAATGGTCACCGCCGGACCCCAGTGCCACAACCCGACCAGCTCTAGCGCCTCGGGATCGGAACCACCCGCATACCACGCTTCGGATGGAACCGGCTCGCGCTCGCGCGCGATGGTCAGCAGGTCTCGCGAGAATCCCAGCGCACCACTCGTCGTGTTGGCGAAGATCACGACCCCGTCCTTGGTCTCGAGGTCGACCTGCAGCCCAGCAAGGAAGCCCGGCATGGACCCACCGTGCCCCGCGTACCGCCGCCCATCGATGTTCCACAGCTGCCATCCGAGCCCCTGGCCGCCCTGCCACGGCTGACCCGGGACGTCGTTGACTGCCTGGACGACGCACATCTCCTCCAGGGTGTCCGGTGACAGGAGGTCGCCGGTGTCGCCGGCGAGGAACGCGGCCCACCGCGCGAGGTCGTTGACCGTCGACCACAGCTGGCCCGCCGGCCCCATCGCGCCGGCGTCGTGCTCGGGCTCGGTGAGCAGCAGGTCGGCGAAGGGATGCACCGCCAGACCCCGCGCGGCCTTACCGGTCGGCCGCGCCGTCGTCCGCGACATGCCGAGCGGGTCCAGGAGGTAGTGCCGGACGACGCCGAGCCACGGCTTCCCGTACGCTCGCGCGACCAGCTCTCCGAGAGCGGCATATCCCACGTTCGTGTAGTGGTATCGGTTCGCCGCCCGCATCCGCCGGACCGGTGAGGAGCTCATCAACGCCACCCAGTCGCCACCCGGAGTGCGCTCCCACCAGGGTCCGTCGGTCTCCGACTGCAGACCCGAGGTATGCGTCAGCAGCTGCGCGATCGTCGCGCTGCCGAACGCGCTGCCGGGCATGTGGTCCTCGAACGGGTCGTCGAGGTCGAGGCGGCCCGCGTCGCGAAGTCGCATGACGCATACCGCGACGAACGTCTTGGTGATCGACCCGATCCGGTACTGCGTGTCGGCGTCGGCCGGGGCGCCGTCCCGGCGCCCGTCCACGGTGCCTCGGGAGTCGGTCCACACCACCTCGCCGGCCCGGACGATGCCGGCCGACACCGACGGCATCCGCCCCTTCGACTGTTCGACGGCCAAGCGGGTGGACAGCTCCCGCGCGGTCGCCGGCTCGAGGGACACGTACGTCGGGTCTAGCGCGTCGAGGCCCTGGCGGTCGCCGTCGGCCCGGTCGACCGGGCGGCGGCGGTCTTCTTGGCTGCGGACTTCTTCGCCGTGGTCTTCTTGGCTGCCGTCTTCTTGGCGGTCCGCTTGCGGGCCGTCGGACCCTTGGCCCGCTTGTCGGCCAGCAGCTCGAAGCCGCGCTCCGGGGTGATGGCCTCCGGGTCGTCGCCCCGACGCAGCGTCGCGTTGGTCTCGCCGTCGGTCACATAGGGACCGAACCGGCCGTCTTTCACGACGACCGGCTTGCCTGACACCGGATCGGTTCCCAGCTCCTTGAGCGGTGCCGCCGCGGCGGCCCGCCCGCGCTGCTTGGGTTGCGCGTAGATCGCGAGCGCCTCGTCGAGGCTGATGTCGAAGAGCTGCTGCTCGGTCGCCAGCGACCGAGAATCGGTGCCCTTCTTGAGGTACGGCCCGTACCGCCCGTTCTGCGCGGTGATCTCGACTTCGCGTCCGTCGTCCTCGCTAACCCTCCCGACCACGCGCGGCAGTGACAGCAACCGCAGGGCGGCGTCGAGGTCGATGGTGGCCAGGTCCATGTCCTTGAACAGCGACGCCGTACGCGGCTTGGCCTTGGCGGCCGCCTTCCCGCGCCTGGGGGCGTCCTCCTCGGGCTCGGGCAGGACCTCGGTGACGTAAGGCCCGTACCGTCCGGCCTTGGCCACGATCTCGTTGCCCGACAACGGGTCGCGGCCCAGGACTCGACCGTCGTCGGCCGCCGCGTCGAGCAGCTCGCGCGCTCTGGCCGGCGTCATCTCGTCCGGCGCGACGTCGTCGGTGATGGTGGCGCGGCGAGGGGACGAGGCGCCGGCGTCATCGGTCAGGGACGTCGACCCGTCCGCATCAACGGTCAGCCGGGGGTAGTCGGGAGCGGAGCCCCCGAGGAGGACCTCCTCGACGTACGGCCCGTAGCGACCGACCCGGACGACCATCCCGTCGCCGAGCGGGATCGTCGAGATCTCGCGGGCGTCGATCTCCCCGAGGTCGTCGACGAGCTGCTTGAGCCCCTCGGCCGAGGTCGCCTCGCCGCCGAAGTAGAACCGGTGCAGCCAGGCCACCCGATGCTCGTCGCCATTGGCGATACGGTCGAGGTCCTCCTCCATCGTGGCGGTGAAGTCGTAGTCCACCAGCCGCGGAAAATGCTCCTCGAGAAGCCGCGTCACCGCGAAGGCCAGCCAGGTCGGGACCAGCGCGGAGCCGCGCGTGCCCACGTAACCGCGGTCCTGGATCGTTCCCATGATCGACGCATACGTCGATGGGCGCCCGATCCCCTTCTCCTCCATGGCCTTGACCAGGGTCGCCTCGGTGTAGCGCGGAGGCGGCTGGGTCTCGTGGCCGTCGGCGTCGGCGCGGATCACCGCGAGCGGGGTCCCTTCGCCCACGCGGGGCAGCCGGCGCTCCTCCTCGGCGATCTCCTTGCGCCTCTTGGGACCGGTCTCGTCGTGGCCCTCCTCGTAGGCGGCGAGAAACCCGCGGAACGTGATGACGGTGCCGCTGGCGGTGAACTCCGCGGACCGCGCGACCTCGGTCCCGTCGAGGGTGGCCGTCAGCTTGACGGTGGCGGTCGACCCGGTGGCGTCGGTCATCTGCGAGGCGACGGTCCGCTTCCAGATCAGCTCGTAGAGTGCGAACTCCTCGCCCCGCAGCTCGCCGGCCACCTGCGCCGGCGTGCGGAACCGGTCACCGGCCGGCCGGATCGCCTCGTGGGCCTCCTGCGCGTTCTTGACCTTGCCGGCATACCGGCGTGGTTCGGTGGGCACGTAGTCGGCGCCGTAGAGGTCGCGCGCCTGGCTGCGTGCGGCGGTGATCGCGCTGTCCGACAAGGTGATCGAGTCGGTCCGCATGTAGGTGATGTAGCCGTTCTCGTAGAGCCGCTGCGCGACGCGCATGGCGATCTTCGAGGACAGCCGCAGCTTGCGCGACGCCTCCTGCTGCAGCGTCGACGTCGTGAACGGCGCGGCCGGGCGACGCGTATAGGGCTTCTCCTGGACGCTCGTCACGGCGACCGAAGCCTCTCGGACCGCCGACGCGAGAGCGTGCGCCATCGGCTCGTCGACGTGGACGACGGACTTGTGCTTCGCATCGTGCTTGAGCTCGCCGGCGTCGGTGAAGTCACGGCCGGTAGCTACGCGGTCGCCGTCGACGGCGCTGAGCCGCGCGGTGAAGGCGTCCGCCTCGACCAGTGCGCCGGAGCTCGACCGCGTTGTGAACTCGCCTTCGACGTCCCAGTAGGACCCGACCCGGAACGCCATCCGCTGCCGCTCGCGCTCGACGACCATCCGCGTCGCGACCGACTGCACGCGTCCGGCTGAGAGTCCTTGACGCACCTTGCGCCACAGCACCGGCGACACCTCGTAGCCGTAGAGCCGGTCGAGGATCCGCCGCGTCTCCTGCGCGTCGACCAGCCGCTCGTCGATCTGGCGCGTGTCGTTCACCGCGCGCTGGATCGCCTCCCGAGTGATCTCGTGGAAGACCATCCGCTTGACCGGTACCCGGGGCTTCAGCGTCTCGAGAAGGTGCCACGCGATGGCTTCGCCCTCGCGGTCCTCGTCGGTGGCGAGGTAGAGCTCGTCGGCCTGCCCGAGCAGGCGCTTCAGCTCGGCGACCTTCTTCTTCTTGTCGCTGTCGACTACGTAGTAGGCCTCGAAGCCGTTGTCGACGTCGATCGCGAACTTGCCGAACGGACCCTTCTTCATGTCGGCGGGCAACTCCGACGGGTTCGGCAGGTCACGGATGTGTCCCACTGACGCCTCGACGTCGAAGTCCCCTCCGAGGTACCCCGCGATCGTCTTCGCCTTGGCCGGCGACTCGACGATGACGAGCTTGCGGCCCTTCCCTGCTGCCACGCATTCACCCCAGATCTCCCGACCACGTGCAGCGGATTCGTCGCTGCTCCGACGTGGGTCGCGGATGCACACGGTAAACCCTCGGCTCAGGAAGTCCATTCCGAACGATGTAATTGAACCTTCAACCGCAGGCCGGTATGCTTTGGGGGTGACCACCCAGCCGGTCCTCTACCTCAGCCACGGCGCACCGCCGTTGGCCGACGACGCCGTGTGGACGCGCGAGCTCGCGCGGTGGTCCGGCGGCATCCAGGGCGACTTCACCAAGCCGGCCAACATCCTCGTCGTCTCCGCCCACTGGGAGGAGGCGCCGCTCGCGCTGTCCTCGACCACGGGCGCGCCGTTGTACTACGACTTCTGGGGCTTTCCGCAGAAGTACTACGAGGTGACGTATGCGGCTCCGGCCGCCCCCGAGCTGGCCGACGAAGTGGCCAAGCGGGTCGCCGCCCCCGGCACGCCGGTGCAGCGGGACGAGGACCGCGGGCTGGACCACGGCGCATACGTGCCCCTCGTCGAGATGTTTCCCCAGGCGGACGTGCCGACCCTCCAGATGTCGATGCCGACTCTCGACCCGCGAGCGCTGTTCCGGCTGGGGCAGAAGCTCGCTCCGCTCCGCGACGCGGGCACTCTGATCATCGGCTCCGGGTTCACCACCCACAACCTGCGGGGGTTCAACCCGTCGCTTCCGGCCGACTCACCTCCACCCGGCTGGTCTCAGGAGTTCGACGCCTGGGCGCGTGAGGCGATGCAGCACAACGACGTCGACGCGCTGCTCGACTTCCTCGACAAGGCCCCGGCCGCTCGGGTCGCGCACCCGCGCACCGAGCACTTCGCCCCGCTCTTCGTGTCGCTGGGGGCGGCCTACGGCCCGGACGGCAGCGGCGGCCTCCACAGCCGCAGCGTCATCGACGGGTTCTGGTTCGGCCTGTCGAAGCGGTCCTGGCAGCTCAGCTGATCGGTTCGCCGAGGGTTCCGGTGTCGTCATGTGGACGACGCCGGGAATGGTTGCGGCGCGAGACGACTTGGCCATGACTGTGACGGCCTCCCCCAGCACTCCCACGAGCACCTCCGAGGCCGTCGGGCTGAGGTCCGAACGCGGGCCGGTGCTCCTCGCGCTCATGGTGTCGACCGGGGTCATCGCCGTCGACGCGACCATCCTGGCGACGGCGGTTCCGTCGATCGTGCGGGAGCTGGGCGGGTTCTCGGCGTTCCCCTGGCTGTTCTCCGTCTACCTGCTCGCCCAGGCGGTCTCGGTACCGGTCTACGCCAAGCTGGCCGACACGGTAGGGCGGAAACCGCTCATGCTCTTCGGGATCGCCCTGTTCCTGCTCGGCTCCGTCCTCTGCGGGTTCGCCTGGAGCATGCCGGCGCTCATCGCCTTCCGGGCGGTGCAAGGGCTGGGCGCCGGGGCCGTGCAGCCGATGGCGATCACCATCGCCGGCGATATCTACACCGTCGCCGAGCGGGCCAGGGTGCAGGGCTACATCGCCAGTGTCTGGGGCGCCTCCTCGGTCGTCGGGCCGGCACTCGGCGGGCTCTTCGCGCAGCTCCACCTGTGGCGGTGGATCTTCTTCGTCAACGTTCCCCTCTGCCTCCTCGCCGGCGCCCTGATCTGGCGCAACTTCCAGGAGCGCGTCGAGCGCCGCGAGCACCGGGTCGACTACACCGGCGCCGCGCTGCTCACCAGCGCGATGACGCTGCTCATCCTCGGCGTCCTCGAGGGCGGGCAGGCGTGGGCGTGGTCGTCACCGACGAGCATCGCGGTCTTCGCCGTCGGGGCGGTCCTGTTCGTCGCCTTCGTCCTCGTGGAGCGGAGGGCGGCCGAGCCCGTGCTCCCCCTCTGGGTGCTCAGCCGCCGGCTGCTGCGCACCACCGGACTTCTCGCGCTCGGCGTCGGCGCCGTCATCATCGGTCTCACCTCGTACGTCCCGACCTATCTCCAGGTATCCATCGGCTCGCCGCCGCTCGTGGCCGGACTGGCCCTGGCGGCCTTGACGCTCGGGTGGCCGATCGCGGCGACGTTCTCGGGCCGGCTGTTCTATATGCGGTACGGGTTCCGCACCACCGTGCTCATCGGCATGGGGCTACTCCTCCTCGGCATTGCCCTCCTCGTGGTGCGAGCCCAGACGCCGCAGGTCGCCGTCGTCGCCGTGTCCTGCTTCGTCATGGGATTGGGGCTCGGTCTGGTCGCCTCCCCCAGCCTCATCGCCGCGCAGGCCAGCGTCGGCTGGGAGGAGCGGGGGGTGGTGACCGGGGCCAACATGTTCGCCCGCTCGATCGGCAGTGCCGTCGGTGTGGCCGTGTTCGGAGCGGTGGCCAACGCCGTCCTCGACGCATCCGGCGGTCCGAACGAGGCCAGCGCGGTCGTCGATGCGGCGGCCGCCGTGTTCGTGGCGGTCCTCGTGGCCGCCCTGCTCACCGCCGCGGCGGCCTTCGCCATGCCGCGCGTGCACGCATCGGAGCCGGCGTAGGCGCCACCGCTATCGTCGCGGCCATGACGTCCGGTGACTCGGCCAGCAGCCTGGCCGGGGTCGGAGGTCCGCCGCGTCGCCTGGACGCGGCCCAGGTCCAGCTGACGATCGACCGGCTCCGGCGCCGCATCCTGGCCCGGTTTCCGGACCGGAACCTCGGGCTGGTGGCCGGTCAGCTGTCCGCCCTGGCCGGCGAGATCGATTCGGCAGCCTCGAGCATCCGGGCGCGGCTCCGCCTGCTGAGGGCGGTATGCCGGCCCGTGGCCGTCGTCGTCGTGGCCGCCGCCGTTTTCGCACTCGTCGCCGCGTTCCGCACCGCGCTCAGCGGGCCGTCCATCGACTGGATCCCGCTCGCCGACAGCTTGGTCAACGACATTGTGTTCGTGGCCATCGCCGTCTACTTCCTCGTCGCGCTGCCCGACCGACTCGAACGACGGCGGCTGCTGGGGCTGCTGCACCGACTGCGGTCGCTGGCGCACGTCATCGACATGCATCAGCTCACCAAGGACCCCGACCGCCTGCGGCCCGGGTGGCAGTCAACCAGCCAGTCGGTCACGGTGGGTCTCAACCGGGACGAGATGGAGAGCTACCTCGACTACTGCTCGGAGATGCTGAGCCTCGTCGGCAAGGTGGCGGCGCTGTGCGCCGAGGAGTCGCAGGATGCGGTGGTGCTCGAGACGGTCAGCACCATCGAGACGCTCACCACCGGCATGTCCCGAAAGATCTGGGCGAAGATCTCGCTCCTGCCGCCGGCGATCACCTGAACGCCAGACGGCGCTCGATGAGCAGGATCGCCACCGAGCCGCCGATCAGCGCGAGGAGCTCGGCGAACCCGGAAACCGGACCCAGCCACATCGCCGCCACGAGAACCACGCCGCCGACCACCCGCATACCGGCGCCGGGGCGTCCCACGGCCCAGCGGAACGCCCCGAACCCCACCCAGGTGGTCGCGACGCCGCCGGCCAGCAGCGCCGCATACCCGAGGTCGAGCGGGGCGGTCGGGTGCTCGAGCGCATGGTGAAGTCCGGCCGCGGCGAGGACCACCCCGAGCAGGACGACGACGAACGCGTAGCCGAACGACCGAAGCGCCACTGCCTGCTGGCGCTCCGGCGAGACGTGCTCCAGCGCGTGCTCGGCCACCTCGTCCTCGTGGGTGCCGAAGTACGCGGCGTAGAGAAGGACGGCGAGGCCCAGACTGATGGCGGCGAAGACCACCTGGCCGACCCCGATGGCGGTTTCCCCGCTGCCCACACCGACCCCGATGGCGAGGACCGACTCGCCCAGCACGATGAGCAGCATGAGGCCGTGGCGTTCGACGAAGTGCCTCGGGCGCAAAGTGAAGGCCGGCCCGGAGTCCAGTCGCGCCAACGGAGTTCGGGCGGCCAGCCGAGGCAGCATCGTCTCGGCCAGCAGGGCGGCGACCCAGAGGAGGACGAGGGTCGTGCCTCCGAGCAGGGCGCCGACGAGGATGAGGACGACGGCGATCCCGTTCCAGGCGGACAGCTGGACGACCATGCCGGGCGTGATCCGCTCGGCCTGCGTGAGGTACATGCTGGTGTGGACCGCGACCACGATGAGGTAGCCCACGGCGAAGACGACCCGGTCGGTCGTGTAGGCGTGCGGGATCGCCAGCGCCATGGTGAAGTTTCCGGCCATGCCCACGAGGAGAAACACCCGCCGCATCGGGGTGACCGGCGGCGCGGCGTTGGTCAGCCAGGCATACCCGCCGTACATCCACCACATGAGCAGGAGAAGGAGGACGACCCGCCCGACCCCACTCCAGCCGTGGTCCTGCCCGAGTGTCGCGGTGAGCTGGGTGACCGTGAAGACGAAGACGAGGTCGAAGAACAGCTCGAGAGTCGTGACCGAACCGGCAACCGGGGCAGTGGGCTCGCCGCGCCGACGGACCGGAAGTCGCGGCATAGCGGCAGCCTAGGAAACCCGGTGACCCACACCCCACCCGGTCCTCAGTCGAGGGCGTCGGCCGGCGTCTTGGGGTGCGGCGCGCTGATGTCGCTGAGGTTACGGACCTGCCGGCTGACCGAGTCGGTCGCGCGGACGACCTGCTCGGCGAGCATCCGCCGTTCGGCCCAGGTGCGTTCACGGTCGCGGAGGGCGTGCTCGATCCGGTTCAGCTCCTCATCGCTGACGTCGAACCGGTATGCCGCGGCCACCATCCGCGTCAGGCTCGCCCGGTAGTCGTGGCCGCGGGCGACGAACACGCCGGGTTTGAAGTCGATCGCGTTGACGATGTCCACGAGGATCACGAGCATCGTCGTGTACGGCATCCAGATCGCCGACTCCGGGACGCCCGGCGGCTTCGGGCCCTGGGTGGGGATCCAGCTCGGCCGCATGACGGCGAGGCGCGGCGTGAACTTGGTGATCGGGTCCTCAGGGTTTTCGAGGAGGACGACCCGCGTTGGCGACGTGCGTCCGGCCGCGGCGGCCTGCCACTGCTCGTAGCTCGCTACCTGGACGACCTCGCCCTTCGGATCCTCTTCCTGGGGATGGATCCGCCACTCCCGCTTCCACTCGCTGCCGGCCGGCGTGCCGAGGAACAGCGCGGCGTCCATCCCGGCTCGCTCGAACCCGGCCACGCCCTCGTGGAGGAAGCAGCTCTGCAGGGTCTGCGCGCCGAGCGACTCACCGAACCCGACGAGCCGGGGGCGCTTGTCCTCCGGCAGGGCCCGGATCCGCCACGTGAGGGCGTTGAGCAGCGCCTGGTTCTGCTCCCGGGCGATGCGGACCCGGTCGAGGGAGAGGTACGACGGCCGCAACGAGTACTGCAGGCCGACCGTCGCGCAGTCGCCTCGGGTGAGGTACTCGAGCGTCTCGATGGCCACATAGTTGATGTAGCCGGTCCCGGTCGGGGAGAAGAAGCAGATCACCGACCGCTCGAACGCCCCGAGCCGCTCCATCTCCTCCATCACCGACGTGACGCGCCCGTGGACGGTCTCGTCGGTCTCCAGCCCCGAATAGCAACGGATCGGGTCCTTGACGGCCTCGATCGGTGTTCCCGTGACCTCGGCGATCTGCTCCCGGGGAAGGGACATCGCCACGAACCTGACGCCTTCGCGGCCCAGGGTCTGCCAGTCGACTTTGGAGTTCGGGCCGCCACTGACGTAGTGCGAAGTGGGCGCGCTGGTGTAGGCCTTGTCGATGGCCGACCCGCCGGCCTCGGCCTGCCGGTAGAGGTACTCCCAACCGATCCCGACGACGGTGATGACCCCGCCGAGGACGAGCGAGCGGCCCGCCAGGGTCGCGTAGGGACCACTCCCCGGGATGTACCGGTCGATGAGGCGCGCGACGTACCGCGACGCGGCCAGCTCGAGGTCGCCCGCGACGTTGAGGACGACCGACACGGCGAGGCCCAGGGCAATCGAGACGGGTACCGACGTGACGCCGATCGCTTCGTGGCTCTGATCCGGTCGCAGCCACTCGCCGGTGAGTGGGTCCTGCGACGAGGCCGCACGGGCCTCCACGACCGCGTCCGGACGATGGAACCGCCGGATCAGTACGCTGGCGATGCCCGTGCCGATGAGGAACCCGGTCATCGGCATGACGACCCGGATCACCGGGTAGCGCTGGCCGTAGCGCTCGTCGGTCACCTCCGCCGCCGTCACGGCCAGGGTGGCGAACCCGATCCGCATGCTGCGGATCGTGACGGTCCGGGCCATGCGGCGCTGGAAGGACTCCCCGCCGCGCTCACGTAGTGCGGCGTACCCCACGAGGCCTGCCGCGGTGGTTCCCACGGCGACGGCCGCCTCGACGGCCCGCACGGCCCGTGGGGTCTCGTGGCCGGTCCAGGCGCAGATAAGCCGTGCGGCCAGTCGGTGCCGGGCCTGGGCGTTCATGACCAGACCGTGCTGCAGCGTCGCTGCAACGCCGGTGAGGGCCACCTGCTCGCGCAACCCCCGCGGCATCAGCCCGGGCATGAAGGACGCGCCGGCGGTGACGGTGGAGTACAGCGCGGCCGCCCGGCTGGCCGCACTGTCGCCGATGAGGATCTGGCCGAGCGCGGCTACGGGGCGGGTGAGCGGCCTCATGCTCCCGATCATGGCGTACACCGGGCGCACCGGGCCGGAAAGTGGGGTATGCGCGGTGTCGCCACCACGCATACCTCACCGTCGCGTTCGGCTTCGACTGCCGGCTCGAGCTACTCGGTGGGGGCCATCCGGCCCGCGCCGGCCAGCATGCCGCCGCCCGCGCCGGGCGCCGCGAGCGCCGCGGCCTCCTCGTCGAGATCGTTGGCCGCCCCGCTGAACTGGGCCGCATACAGCCTCGCGTAGGCGCCGTCGCGCACGAGCAGCTCGGCGTGGGAACCCTGTTCGACGATGCGACCGTCCTCCATGACGAGGATGACGTCGGCGTCGCGGATCGTCGACAGGCGGTGCGCGATGACGAAGCTGGTGCGGTCACTGCGGAGCGCCGCCATCGCATGCTGGACGAGCTGCTCGGTCCGGGTGTCGACCGACGACGTGGCCTCGTCGAGGATGAGCAGTTCCGGCGCGGCGAGGAAGGCCCGCGCGATGGTGAGCAGCTGCTTCTCACCGGCCGAGATGTTGCCGGCCTCCGAGTCGAGCATCGTGTCGTAGCCGTCGGGCAGCGAGTGGACGAACCGGTCCACGAAGGTGGCCCGGGCCGCTTCGAGGATCTCCTCCTCGGTGGCGTCCGGCCGCGAGTAGGCGATGTTGTCGCGGATCGTGCCCTGGAAGAGCCAGGTGTCCTGGAGCACCATGCCGATCCGTGACCGCAGGTCGTGCCGCGACATGTCGGTGATGTCGACGCCGTCGAGGGTGATCCGGCCGGAGTTCAGCTCGTAGAACCGCATGATGAGGTTCACCAGCGTGGTCTTGCCGGCGCCGGTGGGACCGACGATGGCCACGGTGTGGCCCGGCTCCACGCTCAGGTCGAGGTTCTCGATGAGGGGCTTGTCCGGCGTGTACGAGAAGGTGACGTCCTCGAAAGCCACCCGTCCGCGGGAGACGCCGACCTCGGCCGGCGCGGCTGGGTCGCGCTCCTGCTCGTCGGCGTCGAGCACCTCGAAGACGCGCTCCGCCGAGGCGACACCGGACTGCAGCAGGTTCGCCATGGACGCCACCTGGGTGAGCGGCTGGGTGAACTGGCGCGAGTACTGGATGAACGCCTGCACGTCACCCAGGCTCATCGTCCCCGACGCCACCCGCAGTCCGCCGACGACGGCGATGACCACGTAGTTGAGGTTTCCGATGAACATCATCGCCGGCATGATGATGCCGCTGATGAACTGCGCACCGAAGGCTGCGGAGTAGAGCTCGCCGTTCTTACGGTCGAACGTCTCCTGCGCCTCGCGCTGCCGCCCGAACACCTTGACCAGGCCGTGCCCGGTGAAGGTCTCCTCGATGATGCCGTTGAGCTGGCCGGTGCTCTTCCACTGCTCGACGAAGAGCTTCTGAGACCGCTTGGCGATCACGGTGGTGATCCACATCGAGATGGGGATCGTCACCAGGGCGATCAGCGCCAGGGACCACGAGATCGAGAACATGAGCGCGACCACCGCGATGACGGTGAGCAGCGAGGTGAGCAGCTGGCTCAGCGTCTGGCTCAGGCTCTGCTGGATGTTGTCGACGTCATTGGTGACGCGGCTCAGCAGCTCGCCGCGCGGCTGTCCGTCGAAGTACGGAAGCGGCAGCCGGTTGAGCTTGGCCTCGACGTCGGCCCGCAGGGTGTTGATGGTGCGAGTGACGACGCCGGCCAGGATCCAGCCGGACCACCACTGGAGCAGCGCGCCGACGAGATAGAGCGCCATGACGAAGAGCAGGATCTGAGCCAGGGCGGTGAAGTCGATGCCCTGGCCCGGGACGAGCGTCATCCCGGAGATGAGGTCGGCCTGCTGGTTCTGCCCTTGGGCACGCAGCTGGTCGACGACCTGCTGCTGGGTGACGCCGGCCGGAATCTGCTTGCTGAAGAACCCCTCGAAGATGATGTCCGTCGCGTGGCCGAGGATCTTCGGGCCGACCGCGGTGAGGATGACACTGGCGACCGCGAGGACGACGACGAGGGCCACGAGGACCCGTTCTGGGCGGAGCCGCGCCATGAGCCGCTTGGCCGACGGCCCGAAGTCGTGCGACTTCTCGCCCGGCATGGCCATCCCCATGGGGCCCCGGCCCCCGAAGCCACCGGCCCGGCTGGGACCGCGCCGGGCCTCGGCCGCCTTCTCCTCGGCGGACTTCACGCCTTCTTCGCTCACGCCGCCACCTCCGCACTGCGCTGGGACTCGACGATCTCCTGGTACGTCTCGCAGGAGGCGAGCAGCTCGTCGTGGCGGCCCTGACCGACGACGAGCCCGTCCTCCAGCACGACGATGTGGTCGGCGTCGATGATGGTGGACACCCGCTGGGCGACGACGATCACCGTCGCCTCCCGGGTGACCGGTCGGAGAGCGGCGCGCAGCCGAGCATCGGTCGTGAGGTCGAGCGCCGAGAAAGCGTCGTCGAAGAGATAGACCTCGGGTCTGCGCACCAGGGCACGGGCGATGGCCAGGCGTTGGCGCTGGCCGCCCGAGACGTTGGTACCGCCTTGGGCGATCGGCGACTCGAGCTGGTCGGGCATCCGCTCGACGAAGTCGCTCGCCTGCGCGACCCGAAGCGCCTCCCACAGCTCATCGT
>DATLPT010000060.1:0-7368 GCA_035535635.1 Lapillicoccus sp.
CCGAGCAGGGTGAGGAGGTGCTCATCCTCTCCCTCGTTGTTCCCGCGGGGGGACGGGACCGGCGTCCCGGCATCCCAGAGCCGGTCGAAGAACTCGATGAAGAGATGGATCAGCATCGGCTCGCGGACGACCACGTACTCCGACTCGGGGTCGCCCCATATGGCCGGGCTCACGACGGCGGCGTCCCCGTAGATGACGAACTCGCTCGGCATGCTGTTGAGCACGCGCTGGAGCTCGCCGGCGGCCGCCCACTCCGAGATCTCGGCCGACAGCACCGGACTGTCGAGAACGGAGTCGTCGTACAGCGTTCGCTGCTCCTTGCCGGCGCGGACGACCTCGAGGTTGTAGCTCATCCAGTCCTCATCGGTCCCGGACCCCACGTCCTTGCGCATCACCGCGTTACGGACGGGCCCATGTGTCTGGTCGAGCAAAGTGCGCAGCAGCGTCGGGGCGACCTCGACGGTGATCGGCGCGATGGCCGGGACGGCTTGCACCGCGCCGAGATCGTGCAGGCGGACAAGCGCGTTCCGGGCGGTGGCGAGGTCCGACTGCCGGCTCCGGAGGCGCTCCTCCTCGTCGGCGATGAGCCGTGAGATCGTCTCCCGTGGGTCCTCATCGATGAGCTCGGAGCTCGGCAGGTCCGGCACGGTCACAATGGCATCTTAGGGACATTGGCAGGTGTTAACCACTCTCAACGCCAATGAGGGTGATTTGATGTCATCGGTAGCTCGGCGTCTTCTGGGGATGGCGCCGAGCGACCCGCGGCGCGGCTCCGGCCGCTGAACCGCTGCCCACAAGGGGGGCAGGTGCCGGGGAATGGACACATCGGGGGTCCATTCCCCGGCATACGGGTCAGTTGTCGATCCCGTGTCTCAGAAGGGTGCACGAGCGCTCGGGAACCGAGCGGCGGAGCACCAATGGTCCGCACTGAGCCGCGAGCCGCGGAGTCGCGGTCAGACGCGGAGCGTCTCCGCGGCCTCGCGCGACGAATCGCGGAGGAATGTGGCGGTCCGCTGCTCCTCCTCGATCTCGCCGATCGCCCGCGCCGCGCGGTGCAGCGCCGCCAGCGAGCGCAGGAACCCCTCGTTCGGCTCGTGGGACCACGGGATCGGGCCCTGGCCGCGCCACCCGGCCCGCCGGAGCGCGTCGAGGCCACGGTGGTAGCCGGTGCGGGCATACGCATACGCCTCGACGTTGCGGTCGCCCGCCAGCGCCTGCTCGGACAGCAGCGCCCAGGCCAGCGAGGACGCGGGGTATGCAGCGGCCACCGTCTCCGCGCTCTCACCGGCTCCCAGTCGCGCGGCCGCCGGGTCGTCCGGCAGCCGCGTCTCGGGAACGCCGAGCAGTCCGCCGTCGCCGGACAGCGTCACGCGTGCGTTCCCGCCGACCGGAGGTTCTCACAGGCCTCGACGACCCGCGCGGCCATCGCGACCTCGGCCTCCTTGCCCCACGCCCGCGGGTCATACTGCTTCTTGTTGCCGACCTCGCCGTCGACCTTGAGGACGCCCTCGTAGTTGGTCAGCATGAACCCCGCGACCGGACGCGTGAACGCATACTGCGTGTCGGTGTCGATGTTCATCTTGACCACGCCGTAGTCGACCGCCGCCGCGATCTCCTCGGGCTGCGAGCCGGAGCCGCCGTGGAAGACCAGGTGGAACGGCTTGTCGTCCGGGGTGTTGAACTCCTTGTGGACCGCGTCCTGCGCCGCCTTGAGCACCTCGGGGCGCAGCTTGACGTTGCCGGGCTTGTAGACGCCGTGCACGTTGCCGAAGGTCAGCGCGGTCATGTAGTAGCCCTGGTCGCCGATGCCGAGCGCCTTGGCCGTGGCGATGGCGTCTTCCGGCGTCGAGTACAGCTTCTCGTTGATTTCGTTGGCGACGCCGTCCTCCTCACCGCCGACGACGCCGACCTCGATCTCGAGCACGGCCTTGGCCGCTTGGCACTGCGCGAGGAGCTCTTCGGCGATTTGCAGGTTCTCGTCCAGCGGCACCGCCGACCCGTCCCACATGTGCGACTGGAAGTACGGCAGCCCGCCCCCCTTGACCCGCTCCGTCGACGCGCGCAGCAGCGGGCGGACGAACCCGTCGAGCTTGTCCTTGGGGCAATGGTCGGTGTGCAGGGCGATGTTGACGGGGTAGTTCTCCGCGACCTGGTGCGCGAAGGACGCCAATGCGAGTGCCCCGGTCACCATGTCCTTGATCGACGACCCGGACAGGTACTCCGCACCGCCGGTCGACACCTGGATGATCCCGTCGCTGCCCGCGTCGGCGAACCCCTTGATGGCCGCGTTGAGGGTCTGCGAGGAGGAGACGTTGACCGCCGGGTACGCGAACGACCCCGCCTTGGCGCGGTCGAGCATGTCGGCGTAGACCTCGGGGGTGGCGATGGGCATGCTGCTGCTCCTTCGGGACGACTTCACAACAAAACCTGGAGGGCTTCTCGCATCCTTCCACGCGCCGCTCGAGGTTGCCCCCGTCCGTCTCAGCCGAGGTCGGCCCGGCGGCGTTCCAGATGGGCCCGCTCCACGTCGTTGGCGCACCGGGAGATCGCCACGTCGAACTCCCTCGTCGCCTCACCCGACCGTCCCGCTCGCAGTAGCAGCTCGGCCCGGACGGCCGGCAGCCGGTGACCGTCGGGAAGGGCCGCGTCCAGATCCTCCAGGAGGGACAAGCCGGCCTCGGGCCCGGAGGCCTCGGCCACGGCCACAGCTCGGTTCAGCCGGACGACGGGCGAGCCGGTATGCGTGTCGAGCTCGGCGTAGAGGGCGGCGATCCGCGGCCAGTCGGTGTCCTCGGCCCGGGTGGCCGTCGCATGCCCGGCGGCGATGAGCGCCTGGAGCAGGTACGACCGTGCCTCGCTCTGGAGATCCGCCTCGACGAGGGACGCCAGCAGGCGCAGCGCCGTGGCGATCTCGTCGGCGCGCCAACGGGTCCGATCCTGGTCCGGAGCAGGACCAGCCGCCCGTCGGCGCCGATCCGGGCGTCGCGCCGCGAGTGCTGGAGGAGCATCAGCGCCAGGAGCGCGGTCGGCAGGGGCTGGTCGGGCAGCAGGTCGTGGACCACGCCGGCCAGGCGCACCGCCTCGCCGGCCAGATCGGCCCGCAGCAGGTCGGGCCCGGAGCCCGGCGCATACCCCGCGGTGAAGGCGAGGTACGCGACCTGGCCGACGACCGCGAGCCGGTCGGGCAGGTCGGCCGGCGACGGGATCCCGAAGTCGGCCCCCTCGGCCGCGAGCCGTTTGCGCGCCCGGGTCAGCCGCGCGGCCATCGTTGGTTCAGGGACGAGGAAGAGCCGGGCCAGGTCGCGGGTCGACACGCCGACGACCAGCCGCAGGCTGAGGGCGCTGGCCGACTCCGGCGCCAATATCGGATGGGCGCAGAGGAGGACCAGGCGAAGCAGGTCATCCTCCACGACGTCCCCTCCGTCGACCATCACCCGCGCGGCAACCGCTGCGTGCTCGGCGTCGACGACCAACAGCGGCTCCTTGCGAACCGCCACCGCCTCAGCCCTCAGCCGGTCGACCGCGCGCCGCCGGGCGGCGGTGAGCAGCCAGGCCGGCGGGTTGGCGGGGACGCCTCCGGCCGGCCAATGCCGCGTCGCCGCCTCGAACGCGTCGGACAGGGCGTCCTCGGCGAGGTCGAGGCGGCGTACTGGCCGACGAGCAGGGCGAGCAGCCGGCCCCAGTGCTGTCGATAGACCGCCTCGAGCGACGCGTCCGCCGTCACCCCCCGAGGCTAGGCAGGCGGCGCACTCCGCTCGTAGCCGTCGATGTCGACGACCGGCCGCACCTCGAGTGTGTACTGACGCGGCAGGTGCTGCACCGCCTCCTGAGCGGCGGCCTCGTCCGGCATGTCGAGGAGGTAGAACCCCCCGATCTGCTCCGTCGTCTCGGCGAACGGGCCTTCGGTCCGCTGCCACCGGTCGCCGGTGTGCCGCACCGTGAACCCACGGTCCGCATCGGCGAGCGCTGCGCCCGAGACCAGGCGACCCCGCGCATACACAGCCTGCTCGAAGGCGTGGTGCGCGTCGAAGAACTCTTGCTGCTGCTCGGCCGTGGCCTCGTCCCAGCCCGAGCTCTCGTAGGCGATGAGGACGAGGAACTCCATCAGGCGCCGCCCTGCTGCGGGGGAACGCAGGCGCGCACCTCGACTGCGCCGTCACCGTCGGCCAGGACCCCGCAAACGTCGAGCAAGTCCTCGAGGTCGTCACTGCGCACGACGTAGAACCCGGTGAGCTGCTCGACCGTCTCCGCATAGGGGCCGTCGGTGACGGTCACGTTCGCCTTGCCGCGAACGACCTTGGCCTCTTTGGAGTGGGTGAGCTCCGCGCCGCCGGTGATGGTGTGCCCGCGGGCCGCGAGCGCGGCGGCGAACTCGCCGTGCCGCGCGTACGTCGCCGCGCGCTGCTCGTCGGTGGCGGCGGCCCAGCGCGACTCGTCGCCGGGAAGCAGGATCGCGTACTCGGTCATGCCGGTTCTCCTTCGGTATGCGGGTGGCTCGGTGGCGAGCCTGACATCCGGATGACGGGCGAGCAGCGCCGGAATCGACACCAACTCAGCGAGATGCCCTCGCCCTCGCCAGATCGGCCAACCGGGCCAGCGCCGACGTCATCGCGGCGGTCTGCACCTCGAGCCGGTGCGCCTCGGCATCGGGGATGTCGACGTGCACCTCCACGCGGGTGCGCTCACCGTCGGCGGTGAGATGCCAGCGGTACTCGAGGTCGGACACGAGACACGAGATGGTGACCCGCCCGTCGGCCGACGAGGTGCTCAGGCGCTGGGGCATGGGGTAGTCGGGCCAGCCCTCGGGATACATCGTGTAGCCGTCGGGGGCGGCCTCGTCGACCGAGCCGATCCCGGTCCACCACTCGGGGTAGCGGGTGGGGTCGTGGACGAGCTTCCACACCTCCTCCAGCGGCGCTAGGACGAGGACCCGGTCGTCGATCTGCGGCATCAGGCCACCTCCATCGGGTTGCCGGGTCGTGGCGGCCGGGCCGCGAGGGTGTCGCGCAGGGCGTGGATCCGGTCGAGCTCGCGTTGGGGCTCTACCAGCCCGAGCACCGGGGGCCGGCCGAGATCCAGCAGGTTGGCCAGGTACCCCTCGCTCGTCAGCGCGCCGACGCGCGGCAGGAGGCGCTCCCACGCGGCGGCCGCCTCGTCGAGACGGCGGTCGGCCTCGGCGGTGTCACCGCGAGCCGCGGCGACGAGGGCCTGGACGAAGCACACCCGCGGCAGCAGCGACCAGGGCTGGTCGGCCGCCACGGTCGGTTCCTCGAGAGCGGAGCGCAGCTGGATGACTGCTGCGTCGGGGTTTCCCGCGAGGACGAGCGCCTCCGCGCGCGCCAGCGAGGTCGCGGGACGCCAGGGCGTCAGGCCACCGTCCAGTGCCTCACCCAGCCGGTCGGCCGCCTCGTCGGCCTCGCTGAGGGCCAACGCGACGAGGCCCGCGTCCGCCGCGGCGGCGACGGCGAACTCCGGTGCCGCCAGCCGATCCACGACCCGTCGCTGCTCGGCCAGCGTGGCGTGCGCCTCGGCGGAACGGCCGGTCCGGGCCTGCAGGTGGGCGAGGGACCCGAGGGACCGCGCGAGGATGGCCGGGGCATCCTGGGCGTCCTCGACGGCGCGTTCCACGAACGCGAGCGCCCCCTCGTCGTCGCCCTGACAGACCAGCGCCGCCGCGGCGTTGACGGTGATCCGCCAACCCTTGCCGGCGCTGTCGTCGCGGTCGAGGATCGGTCGCGCGGTCCGGGCCAGGTCCGCCGCGTCGGAGAACCGGCCCTGCCGGATCAGGCCCTGCATGCCGATGTCGATGAGGTCGAGGCGGTCCTCGGGGTCCGCGTCGTCCGGGATCGCGTCACCGAGCTCGGCCAGGGCGACCAGCGCCCGCGACGGGTCCCCGGCGACCGCTTCGTTCCAGGCCAGCCCCACGTCGATCCGAAACCGGAGCCGGTCCCTGTCGTCCGTGGCCGGAGCACGACGGTAGGCCTGCCGCGCCTCACGATAGGCGGTCCAGGACTGCGGCGGATCGCAGCTCACGCTGCGCAGCTGGTCACCGCGGCGGCACCACGCCGCCGGCAAGGCGGCGAGGGGTAGTCGGGTGATCCCGGTGTCCCACGCCTTGTCGGACTCCTCCCGCCGGCCTAGCAGGGCATGGACCTCCTGGAGCTGGATCCAGAGGTCACCGCGCTCGGGCGCGTGCTCGACCGCGCGGGCCAGGGCGTCGGCCGCTTCGGCGAGGGCGCCCACGGACCGGGCGTACGCGGCGACCTCCACCCACGCGGTCGCGGCCCGGTCAGGCCGTCCGGCTCTCTCCCAGTGACCCGCGACCTCGGCGCTCTGGGCCGGGTCGACCACCTCGGCCAGCGTCGCGTGGACGGGAACCGGATCGGCGACGTCGACGTACGCCGCCTCCCGCAGCAGGCCGTGCCGGAACCCCAGCCGACCCTCGGTGCGGGTCAGCAACCCCCCGGCCAGCAGTTCGGCGACGGTCTCGTCCGCCGCGACGTCACCCAGGCGGACCAGCTCGGAACCGGTGAGCGGGCGTTCCGCGGCGGCCAAAAGATCCAGGAGGCGCCGGGCCGACGGGCTCAGCCGACTCGCGGAGGCGCGCACCGCGGCGCGCAAGTTCGGCGGTGGTCCGCTGTCGCCCGCCACCAGGGCCCGAGCGCTCTCTGTGGCCAGGAGGGCATTGCCTTCGGCCGCCGCAACGACCCGGTCGACCTCGCCGGTCCCAGTCAGGCCCAGGGACGTCACCAGCGCCGCCACCGCCTCCGGCGCGATCGGACCGACGGCGACCCGCGCGACACCGACCCCGGACCTGGCGGCAACGTCGGCGAGGACGTCCATCTCGGGCGTTGTCCGGTCGGGACAGGCGAGCGCGATGGCCACCGGCAGTCCTCCGATCCGACGAGCCAGGTGGGCGAGCAAGCGCAGGCTGGCCCGGTCGGCGTGGTGTGCGTCGTCGACGACGAGGAGGACCGGCCGGTCGGCCGCCGCCCACTCGACCAGCCGTAGTGACGCCTCGAACACCCGGAGCCGCTCGAGCTCCGGCGTCGCGACGGGCGGCGCCACCCCGGAGCGACCCAACGCCGCGCCGAGGTCCTCCGACAGGCGGGTCAGCTCACGGGGCCACAGCGCAGCCGGGGCCGGGGCCGGCACCTGGGCCACGAGCCCACGCGCCAGCTCGAGCCACACGCCGAACGGCATGGCCCCTCCGACGTCGACCCCGGCGCCCCGGGCGGTCCGAGCTCCGCGAGACGAGACCCGCCGGGCCAGCTCGTCGAGCAGGGTGGTCTTGCCGATACCGGGCTCACCCGTGACGACGAGGACACGCCCGCTGCCCCTGGTCACGACCCGCCAGGTCGTATCAAG
>DATLPT010000061.1:0-3480 GCA_035535635.1 Lapillicoccus sp.
CGACGACTACCGAAGCGCCGACGGTGGCGTCTCACCAGGTCACCGTTCCTGGCACGCAGGCCTGGACCGACGCCGGCGTCGCCTGCGCACCCGGCAAGAGCGTCCAGCTGGTCGCGACGGGCACGGTGTACCACGACGCGACCCACGGAGTCGGTCCTGACGGCGACCCCAACCCCGAGCTGCGCCGCTTCAACCTCCGCGGTCTGCCGGACGCCAACCACAGCGGCCTCATCGCGAGCCTCGACAAGAAGGCGCCCTTGACGGTCGTTGGCAGCTCCCCGACCTACGACTGCGCCGCCGCTGGCGAGCTCTACCTCGGCCCCAACGACGGCGGCCTCGACAACAACCACGGGGAGTGGACCGTGACCGTCACGCCGTCAGGCTGACCTCACGTCGTCGTCGACGCGCCCGACGGCGCCGCCGCGGTCGGTGCGCTCGCCGCCACTGCGTGCTTGACGTTGCGCATCAGCTCGCTCTCGGGCGCCGGGCCCTGGCCGGGTGCCCCCGCGGCACCGAGCGACGGGTTCTGGTCGCGAGCCAGCACCCGAGGTGTGGCCGCGGCCGGATCCTGGTCGGCCCGCGCCGGCTGGCCGCCCGACCCGCCCGACTTGAACGTGATGAGCCGCTCCAGAAGCTCGAACCAGAACGGCGCCCCGACCATCACGAGCACCGCGGTCAGCCCCCATCCGAGGAGGTGGCCGACCCACCAGCCGAACCCGTCCGGCGCCACCCCAGTCCAGCCGACGGGGATCGACACCTCGGTCAGCGCGTTGGTGATCCCGGCAACGTCGCGCAGCAGCGACGCGTTGCCGTTCTGGCCGACGTTCTGCGCCGCCGACACCACCGCCTCACGAGTGACCGGGGCCGTCCACAGCCGGGCCACGACGTCTGGAGTAGCGGCGTTGACGAGGACAGCCAATGCGAAGCCGAGCGCGCCCAACCACAGCGTCGCCTGTCGCTTGTAGGCGTCGGACAGTCGGCTCATCGCCTCGTCGAACCAGCGTTCCAACCCCGCCCGCAGCTCGAGAGCGTCGGTGCTCGACTCCTGCAGCAGCGTCTGCAGCCGGTCGCGCAGCTGCCGCGGCAGCACGGCGTCGGGCGACGAGCCCGCGTCGGACGCGAGCTCGAGGACCGCGTCGGCGAAGGCCTTGGCCGAGAGGTATGCGGGCGCCTTGCCGTCCGACGACTCGGTGGCCGCCGCATACACGGAGGTCCGTCTCAAGTCGGCAAGGGCGGCGGTTGCGTCGGCGCCTCCGTTTCCGGTGCCACCGAGGAGCGACCCGAGGGCTCTCTCGAGGTTCTTGGCCCGGGAACGGGCCAGCCGGTTGATCAGCTCGAGGATGCTCGACGCCGCCGTCGCGAGGACGAAGAGCATGAGCACCAGCCCGATGGCGGTGTCGAGCGCCTGCGACCCGAACATGTCCCGACGATAGGGGCAGCACCGGACAAAGCCGGGGAGCCACAGCGCCTCGTCAAGGCTCACAGCCAGATGCCAACGGCGTCGAGTACGGTCGTTCGGTGACCGACCACCACGCAGCCCGGGCCACGGAGGGCGGAGCCGGCCAGACCAGCGCCGACACCCTCGTTAGGGACCACCCGACTGAGCATCGCTACGAGATCACTGTCGCCGGACGGCCGGCCGGGTATGCGGCCTACCTCGATCGGCCCGGCGGCGAAGGCGGCGGCCAGCGTCGCGTCTTTCTCCACACCGAGATCGACCCGAACTACGAGGGCCAGGGCCTCGGGAGCGTCCTCGCCCGAGCAGCGCTCGCCGATGTGCGGGCGTCGGGGCGGCGTGCGGTGGCGGTGTGCCCGTTCATGGCGGGCTATCTCAAGCGGCACCCCGAGGAGGCCGACATCGTCGACCGCGCCACGCCGGCGATCCTCTCGTCCCTCTGAGCCGGCGAGTCCGCTGATGTCCGCCCGGGACGTCGACGTTCTCGTCATCGGAGCCGGTCTGTCCGGCATCGGCGCCGGGTGGTTCCTGCAGAAGGAGCGGCCCGGGACCTCGTACGCGATCCTCGAGGCTCACGACACGATGGGCGGGACGTGGGACCTGTTCCGGTTTCCCGGCGTCCGGTCGGACACTGACATGCACCTGCTGAGTTACGCGCACCGGCCGTGGCAGGGCACCGAGTCCCGAGCCGGCGGCCCGCAGATCCTCGACTATCTTCGGGACGCCGCCCTCGCTGACGGGATCGACACCCGGATCCGCTTCGGGCGCAAGGTGGTTCGCGCGGAGTGGTCATCGGCGGAGGCTCGCTGGACGCTCGACGTCCAGACCCGGAATGGCCCGGAGACCTGGAGCTGCGCCTTCCTCTACGGGTGCACCGGCTACTACGACCACGCCGCGGGCTACACCCCACACTTCGCCGGCGTCGACGACTTCAGTGGCCAGCTGGTCCATCCCCAGTTCTGGCCCGAAGACCTGGCCGTCCGCGGGCGCCGGGTGGTTGTCATCGGCAGCGGTGCGACGGCCGTGACCATCGTTCCCGCCCTCGTAGAGGCGGGCGCTGACGTGACCATGGTCCAGCGCTCGCCGAGCTGGGTGTTCGGGGTGCCGGCCCACGACATGACCGCCGCGCGGTTGCGCCGATGGGTGCCTGACACCGTCGTCGCCCGGGCCATGCGGACCCAGAGCGCGGCCCTGTCGATCGGCCTCTACGCGTTGTCCCGACGCGCACCACGCCTGGCCGCCGCATTCCTGCGACGCGGTATGCGTGCGGTCGTCGGTGACGAGATGGTCGCCGAGCACTTCAGTCCTCATTACGGCCCGTGGGAGCAGCGGCTGTGCGTTGCTCCGGACCACGACTTCCTCCGGGTGGTGGCGGACGGTCGTGCGCGACTGCTCACCGACCACATCGCCCGGTTCGTGCCGTCGGGGCTCCAGCTGGGGTCGGGGCAGGTCGTCGAGGCCGATGTCGTCGTCACCGCGACGGGCCTCGCGATGCTGCCGCTCGGCGGTGTCCAGCTGGTCGTTGACGGGAGCCCGGTCGACCTCGGCGAGACCTTTGTCTACCGCGGCGCGATGCTCAGCGGCATACCCAACCTCGCCCTCTGCTTCGGCTACGTCAACGCGTCGTGGACGCTGCGGGCCGAGGTGACCCACCAGTTCGTCTGCCGGGTGCTGGGCTATCTCGAGAAGCACGATGCCGAGTCGGCGACGCCGGTCGCACCGCTCGGTATGCGTCCCCGCCCGGTGATCGACCTGACCTCGGGCTACGTGGTGCGGGGCCAGGACCGGTTCCCCAAGCAGGGTGACCGAGAGCCGTGGACCATGCGGCAGAACTGGTTCATCGACCGTCGCGCCGTTCGTCGGGCTCGACTCGACCAGGACATGACGTTCGTGGCGCGACAACGGCGTGACCCGAAGAGCCGGCGTCCGACGCATATCGTCGGGCAGGCGTCGTGAGCCGGCTGCCGCGGTTCGTTTTCCGCGGCCGGACCGCCGTGGTCACCGGTGCGGCCAGCGGAATCGGG
>DATLPT010000062.1:0-8033 GCA_035535635.1 Lapillicoccus sp.
ACGACCTTGTCGAACACGGCCGACACCGCCAGCCCGACCGCCGACCCCGATACCACCAACAACAGCTCGACCGCCGACACCATGGTCAACACCGCGGCCGATCTCAGCATCACCAAGAGCGACGGTGTGTACGCCGTCACCGCCGGTGACGAGGTCACCTACACATACACGATCACGGTCGAGAACCTCGGCCCGTCCGACGCCCAGTCGGTCAGCCTCGACGACACCTTCCCGACTGGCTTCAGCCGAGGCACGGTCACGCCGTCCCAGGGCAGCTGCGACACGACCACCGATCCGGCTGACTTCAGCTGCGCCATCGGCACGATCGCGGCCGGCAATGGGGCGACGGTGACCGTGGACTTCACGGTCCCGAGCTCGACCACCGGTGACCAGACCAACAGCGCCGCCGTCGACTCCACGACCGATGATCCCGATTCGACCAACAACACTGCCTCCGACACCGACACGGTGCTCACCAGCGCCGATCTCCAGGTCACCAAGAGCGCCGACGCGACGGCCACCGCCGGCACCGACACGACGTTCACGATCACGGTCGAGAACCTCGGCCCGTCCGACAACGCCGGCTACACCCTGACCGACGCGGTCCCCGCCGGGACGACCTTCGTGTCGGCCAGCAGCGGCTGCGTCGAGAGCTCGGGCACGGTCACCTGCACGAGCGCGGGCCTGACCGACGGCTCGACCGACACGTTCACGATCACCGTCCACATCGACAGCAGCTTCAGCGACGGCGGGACCCTGTCGAACACGGCCGCCATCGACACCACGGCCACGTCCGACCCGGCCTCGGCCAACGACAGCGACACGAGCGCGACGACGGTCAGCCGGAGCGCCGATGTGGCCGACCTCAAGGTCGACAGCCCGGATCCGGTCATCGCCGGCAACACCCTGACCTATACGATCACGGTGACCAACAACGGCCCGTCCGACGCCGAGTCGGTGAGCCTGACCGACGAACTCCCGAGCGAGCTGCTCGACCCGACCTACTGCATCGGCACAGCCTGCACGCCGACGACGGCCTGGCCGGCCAGCAACGCCCTTGACCTGGGCGATCTGGCCGCCGGCGATTCGGTCGAGATCACGATCAGCGCGACGGTCGATCCGGCGACCCCCGATGGCACGACCTTGTCGAACACGGCCGACACCGCCAGCCCGACCGCCGACCCCGATACCACCAACAACAGCTCGACCGCCGACACCATGGTCAACACCGCGGCCGACCTCAGCATCACCAAGAGCGCTCCGGCCACGGCGACCGCGGGTGACCCCGCCGGCTTCGACTACACCATCGTCGTCAACAACAACGGTCCGTCCGATAACAGCGGCGGCTTCACCGTCGGCGACGCCCTGCCGGCCGGCCTGACCTACGACGACGCCAACAGCACCGCCACCTGCGCGGAGGGTGCGCTCGGCATGATCACCTGCGCGGACACGGCCGGCCTCGCCGCCGACGCCTTCGAGTCGTTCACCATCCACGTCACCCTGGCCTCGACGGTCGACGGCGGGGTGGTCCTGGCCAACACCGCCATCGTCGCCTCCGACGGGACGCTCGACCCGAACAGCGCCAACGACAGCAACACCGCGACCACGACGGTCGTCGAGGACGTCTCGCTCGACGTCACCAAGACGTTCGACAGCGACGCGGTCACGGCCGGCGGCGCCAGCCAGACGTTCACCATCGACGTCCACAACGGTGGCCTGTCGGATGCCGACAACGTCACCCTGACTGACACCGTCGACGGCCGCCTCGTGGTCGGCTCCGTCAGCGCCGGCGACTACAGCTGCCCCGACGGCGACAGCGACCCCCAGACGATCACCTGCTCGCTGGCCCACCTGGCCGCGGGCGCCACAAAGTCGATCACCGTGACGTACGCGGTCGCGGCCAGCATCGCGGGCGCGACCGTGTCGAACACAGCCTCGGCGAGCTCCGACGAGGACACCGCGACCCCGAGCAGCGACTCGGTCGATATCACGACCAGCGCCGACCTGAGCATCACCAAGAGCGATGGCGTCACGAGCGTGGCTGCCGGCTCCTCGAGCGGCAGCTACACGATCGTCATCACCAACAACGGCCCGTCCAATGCGACGAGCGTCAGCCTGACCGATACCTTCCCGGCCGGCTTCACCCGGGGCGCGGTCACGACCTCCCAGGGCAGCTGCGTCGGCGCCCCGAGTTTCACCTGTGCCCTCGGAACGATCGCCTCAGGCGGCAGCGCGACGATCAGCGTCGCGTACACCGTCCCAAGCTCGACCACCACGAGCCAGACGAACACGGCGTCCGTCAGCAGCCCGGTCAGTGATCCCGATCCGACCAATAACAGCGCCTCGGACACCGACACGGTCACGACCAGCGCCGACCTGAGCATCACCAAGAGCGGACCATCCACGGCAACGTCAGGTGTTCCCTTCGACTATTCGATCGTCGTCAGCAACGCCGGTCCCTCGGATGCCCAGAGCGTGACCGTCACGGACGCGCTCCCGGGCAGCCTCATCAACGCCAGGTACTGCACAGGCGCGGCCTGCGTGCCGACCACGCCATGGGGCGGTTCGGCAAGCCTCGGGACCATCGCCAGCAGCGGATCCGTGTCGGTCACGATCCGCGTTACGCCGACGACGGCTGGCTCGGTCTCGAATGGTGCGTCGGTATCGTCCTCGACCGCAGATCCCGCGAGCGCAAACAACTCCTCGGCAGCGGTCGTGACGAACGTGCAGCCCGGCGCCGCCTCGAGCCTGGTGTTCGTCCAGCAACCGACAACCACCAACGCCAACGCGACCATCACGCCGGCCGTGACGGTCCAGGTCACCGATGGCTACAACAACGTCAGCGCGGCCGGCGTGAATATCACGGTGGCGATCAAGGCCGGCTCCGGCACACCGGGTGCCCTTCTGAGTGGAACGCCAACGCGTGTCACGAATGGAAGTGGGCTGGCAACCTTCAACGACCTATCGATCGACTCCCCCGGTTCGGCCTACAAGCTCACCGCAACCGCGCCCACGATCCCGGCATTGGTCGATAGCGCCGCCTTCGACATCAACCCCGGCACGCTGCTTACTGACATCGTCGCGTCGGACGCTGACTTCAAGCACATCGACGGATTTGATGTTCTCTTCGGCAAGGGCGCCGTTGGTACGAACCTGAAGCTCAAGAACACCAACCCTGGCACGTTCCACTACGAGCTCACGGTCACGAACGAGACGGGCGCGACCATCCACGACAACACGACGCTCAATTCGGCGAACGGGGCGACCGCTCAGGTCATCCTGACCGTCCCGGCGCTGCCGACGAGCGTGGGCACGACGATCCCCGCATCCGCCGCAGGCTTCACCAATTCGATGACCTCAGCCTTCTGGGCGCAGAGCAACAAGGCCATCAACGTCCATCCTGATGACAAGACCGACAGCATGCCGGTCGCGATCAGCTACGCGACCAGCGCGCCCGGCGGCGACTGCACGGCCAGCACCGGCATCACGTGGTACACCGGACAGCCTTCCGACGGAATGATCATCAAGTGCATCAAGATCTCTGGCTTCTCGATCCCGAAGCATCATTGGGCCAGGATCAAGGTCAGCTATGAGTTCGCGCTCAAGGGCACGGACGGTTGGAGTGCCAACGCCCAGACGGCATTCCGCGCCGGCTTTGCCTTCAAGTCGAAGACGACCGTCCACCTCGATCAGCCGATCGGGTCGAATCCATCGGGTGACTACGTGGGCAACCAGGTCGCCGGCATCGTCGGGGCGGGCCAGCAGGTCACCGCAGTTGGTGGGTTCGTGTTCGACACGAATGGGAATGGCCTGGGCGGCAGGACCGTCAAGCTCTACAACGCGGCCGTCGCCGACTGCTCCGGCTCCGGCGTCGCCAGCACGACGACGCAGACCGACGGGTTCTACTTCATCTACAAGACGGGGTCGAACCAAACCGACGCTAATCCGAGCAATCTCCCGTCGGGCATCCGGTACTACACCGGAATCTGCAACGGCACGACCCTCACCTACGCTCGATACATCGACCACAAGCTCGCGAACAAGGAGTTCGACGAGGAGGACTTCTACATCACGCCGTAGCCGACCCATTCCCGAGCGCCGAGATCGGCCCCCGCATCGCGGGGGCTGGTCTCGTTTCTGCCGCCTCTAGCGCCTTCGCCGTCTCGACCACGTCAGTGATCCAACCACGAGTGCGGCGACGACCAGAGCGATGAGAAGCAGCCCTACATCGCTCGCCGCCCCGCCAACGGGTGTCAACGGACCGCTCGGACTCGGCGTCGGGCTTCCATTCCCTTGGGTCGGGCTAGGCTCGGCTACCAGGCTAGGCGCCACGGAAGGCGAGTTGAAGTCCGGAGGAAGGGTGCCAGGCGGTGGGGTGGGACCGCTCGGCGCTGGCGTCTTCGCCACCGCCTTGACGATGACCGTCCCCTTCATGCGCGTCGGATGGATCGTGCACCGGTACGTAAACGTTCCGGCCTTCTCGAAGAGGTTGGCGGACGGGTCACCGGGGGCCAGAGGGCCGCTGTCGAAGCTGCCCTTGTCGGCCGTTACCGTGTGGCTTCGTGCTCCGGTGTTCGTCCAGGTCACGACCTCGCCCGCATTGACCGTGACCGTTTTGGGCTCGAAGCCGAAGTCGACGATCTTGATCGCTTGCGGTTTGGCTCCCACCGGCGTGACGCCGAATACGGCGACGACGAGCAGGCCGCCAGCCACGGCGAGCACGCGCGCCGCGGCTCGGGGGCGGGTCATGGCGCTCATCGCCGCCGATCCTAGCAGGGCCCGTTCCACCTTCCGAACCTAGGGCGCCTTCGGGTCGACGAAGCGGCAGCGCGGACGGAGCGGGCACGCGTCGTGGTCGGGCCGTTGAGCGTGGCAGATCTTGCGGCCGTGCTGGATGAGGTTGACATGCGCCTCGTACATCTGGTTCGGCTCGAACACGCCGAGGAACAGGTCGTGGGCCTCGTCGATCGTGGCCTTCGGTGGCAGCAGTCCGACCCGACGCGCGACGCGCTCGACGTGGCGGTCGATCGGCATGAGCGGCATCCCGAAGCTGAACAGGAGCAGGACCGACGCGGTCTTCTTGCCGATGCCATCGATCCGGGTCAGCCAATCGCGCGCGTCGAGCGCCGTCATGTCGCCCAGGAACTCGAGGGAGTAGTCGCCGCGCTCCTCGCGGATCCGGCGCAGGGTCGACTGGAGGCGTGGCGCCTTCTGATTGGCCAGCCCGCCCGGACGGATCACGTCGGTCAGTTCGGGGAGTGGCGCGAACTCGACCCTCGCCCAGTCGGGCGGCGCCCCGTCCGGAAGACCGACCCCACCCCAACCGGCACCCGGCCGATGCGCCGCCGGGGCGAGGCCGCTCGGGTACGCGCGGCGAAGCGCCTCGAACGCGACTTCAGCATTCGTGTCGGCGCTGTTCTGGGTGAGGATCGTGAGGATCAGCTCGCTCGTCGGGTCCAGCCGCCGCTCCCAGGTCGGTCGTCCATAGATCGACGCCAGGCCGTCCAGCGTGAATCGCACGAGCCCCGGCCGATAGCGCTCGAGGCGCCTGGCGTAGCTGCCCCCGGGGTCGGAGAACCGACGCCTCTTCCGGCGCGGCTTCTTCCGCGCGACGGCGGACGTCACCCGGCGCCCCCACCGAAGTGGAGCGAAAGCAGCCGAGCGAGGCGCTCCCCGAGGCGCTCGAGCGGGGCCGTCCCGGCGGCCATGGCGGCCTCGACGGTCTGCGGCCGCTCAACGACCGGCACGGCGATCGCCCCGACCGTCGCCAAGGCCTCGATCCCCTCGGTTTCGACGCCGCCGCCGACCGCGATGCACGGCACGCCGGCAACCTGGGCCCGACGCGCGACCCCGAGCGCGGTCTTGCCAAAGCCCGTCTGGGCGTCGATCCGGCCCTCGCCAGTGAGGACGAGGTGCGCCTTGGCAAGTCGAGCGCCGAAGTCGGTTGCCTCCATGAGCAGCTCGACCCCGGGTCGCAACGCGAACGCCGCGAATCGATCCTGGATGGCCAGCAGCGCGAAGCCGACGCCGCCGGCCGCACCGGCCCCCGGCGTGTCGCGCTCGTGCCGGCCGACCGCGCCTTCGAGCGCGTCCGCGTAGCGGGCGAGTCGGGCGTCGAGGTCGGCGACCTGCTCGGGATCGGCGCCCTTCTGCGGCCCGTAGACCGCGGCCGCGCCGCTCGGCCCCAGCAGCGGATTCGAGACGTCGCAGGCGACCTCTAATGTCACGCCGCCCAGGCGTGGATCCAGGCCGCTGAGCTCGGCGCGGGCCGTGTCGCGGTCGACGTCGGCGCCGAGACCCGCGAGGAGGCCGGCGCCACCATCGCTCGTGGCGCTCCCGCCGATCCCGAGGGTGATGTGGCGGACCCCGGCGTCTAGCGCGGCGCAGACGAGTTCCCCGGTGCCGATCGACGAGGCCGCCACCGCGTCGCGTTCCACCGGAGCGAGGCGCGAGAGGCCCGAGCCCTCGGCCATCTCGACGACGGCTCGCGTGCCGTCGTCCGAGCGCAACCAGCGCGCCGTGATCGGTCGCCCGAGCGGGTCGTGGACGGTCGCCTCCTGCCAGACCCAGCCACCCGCCGCCTCGATCGCCGCGAGCGTGCCCTCCCCGCCGTCGGCCAGCGGGCAGAGCAGGATCTCGTCACTCGGCCGGGCCCGCCGCCAGCCGTCGGCCAGCGCGCGGGCGACCTGGACCGAGGTCAGCGACCCCTTGAATGAATCGGGGGCGATGAGGATGGTCCGCATCTTAGACGGCGAGAGGGACGGTCGCGAGCGCGAACCCCTGTCCTGATGCCCCGGGTGCATACGCACGAGACGAACGAGGTCCGCCCGTGGTCAAGGTCCGCCATGCTCCCGATGCATGACGACAGGGGTCCGCGCCGAGCGTAATGAGCCAGACGCTGGCCGCCGCAGGTCTCATCGCAGGTCCTTCCAGAAGAACGTCGCGGGCCACGGTCGGCCGTCGGTCAGGAGCGCGTAATCGGGCACGATGCCGGTCTCCTGCCAGCCCAGCGATCGGTACATCGCGTCAGCCGCCGAGCCGGTCACGGTATCGAGAACGAGCAGCCATCGACCGGAAGCCCGGGCCGCCGTTTCCGCGGCGAGCATCAAGGCCGTGGCGAGGCCCCGCCGGCGCGCATCGCGGCGGACGATCACCTTGCCGATCTCGGCGCGGTGCGGCGAGTTCTGGTTGCCCGACCGGATCAGGAGGACCGAGCCGGCCACGCCCCCGTCGAGGAACGCCACGAACGGCGAGATCAGGCCCGCCTCGACCAGCTCCGTTCGCGACGACCACCACGCGCCGACCTCGTCTGGCGTTGCGTCGGACATGAAGTTGATCGAGGCGCCCCCGGCGACCGCGTCGAGGGTCAGTTCGACCAGCCCCGGGATGGCGGACCGGTACGCCTCCGCGTCGAGCTCCCGGATCTCGGGCGTCCTTCGGTCCGGCGCGCCCGGATCGGGTGCGGCGGGCTCCGGCACGGTCGGGTCGACCGCGGTCACCGGATGCTGGCGACGAGGCCCGCCTCAGTCGTCGCGGCGCGCCGTCGTTCCAGGTACTCGGGGATGCGGATCATCGGCGGGCGCTCCTGGTCCGCGAGCTCGATGACCTCGAGCGAGAGGCGCCCCTTCCCGGACCGCGGCAGTTTCATGGTCGAGCCCATCTCCGCGAACAGGCGCGCCTTGCGCCGTTCCTCGAGTCGTTTCATCACGGCCTGGAGGATGACGAACGACATCCGCGACAGCCCCTCGAGCTCCTGGTTGCGATGGACCCGTCGTTCGAGGTCGACCTGCCCGAGGCCCTCGATCCCGACCCGCTCCGCGGCATCGATGAGGTGCCCGATCTCGACGGCGTAGCCGGTGAAGAAGGGGATCGATTCGAGCAGCGCCCGGCGCCCCGCATACTCCCCGGCGAGCGGCTGGATCAAGCCGGACAGTTCCGGATAGAACAGGTTGATCAACGGCCGTGCGACGAGCTCGGTGACGCGGCCGCCGCCGCCTTCCTTCAGCTGCCCGGCCTCGACGATCGGCCGCTGG
>DATLPT010000063.1:0-7588 GCA_035535635.1 Lapillicoccus sp.
TGCGCGAGCTGCGGGTGGGGGAGTTCGACGTCCTCGTCGGCATCAACCTGCTGCGCGAGGGCCTCGACCTTCCCGAGGTGTCGCTGGTGAGCATCCTCGACGCCGACAAAGAGGGCTTCCTGCGCTCGGCGCGGTCGCTCATCCAGACCATCGGCCGCGCCGCCCGCAACGTCAGCGGACAGGTGCACATGTACGCCGACAACGTCACCCCGTCGATGCAGGAGGCGCTCGACGAGACGCACCGGCGGCGGGAGAAGCAGACCGCGTACAACAAGGAGCGCGGCGTCGACCCACAGCCACTGCGGAAGCGGATCGCCGACATCACGGACCTGCTGGCCCGCGAGGACGCCGACACCGAGCAGCTGCTCGGCAGCGGGCGCTCGCAGTCGCGCGGCCGGGCGGTGAGGTCCGGAGGCGGCCGCGGGGCGCTGGCGGTCGACGTCAATGTGTCCGGCGGCGGGCGGCTCGAGTCGATGGCGGCCGCCGACCTCGCGTCGCTGATCCAGGAGCTGACCACCCAGATGCACCAGGCGGCCGGGGACCTCCACTTCGAGCTGGCCGCCCGACTCCGCGACGAACTCGGCGACCTCAAGAAAGAGCTCCGGGAGATGACCCGCGCGACGGGCTGAGGACACCACCCGAGAGCACCACCCGAGAGCAGGGGACCACGGCGTCCGCGCTGACACCGAGGTCTGCGCGCACTTCTCGCCCACCCATAGCCTTGGATGCCGAGATGCGAGCGACACCCGACCCTGAGTCCGTGACACCGGACTCGGCCACGCGCCGGACCCACGCCTCGGGCCTGGCGTCCCGGATGCCGGCGCCGGTGCTCGTCCTCCTGGCCGTGCTGTCGGTCCAGTTCGGCGGAGCGCTGGCGGCGACCCTGGTCCCGGAGATCGGCGCGGCGGGGTCGGTCACGCTCCGGCTGCTCATCGCGACCCTCGTCCTGCTCGCGGTGGCCCGGCCGCGGCTGCGCGGCCACGACCGGCTGGCGTGGGTGACCGTCGTCCTCTTCGGGCTGGCGCTCGGCGCGATGAACTGGTCGTTCTACGCGTCCCTTGGCCGGCTGCCCATCGGCGTGGCCGTGACCATCGAGTTCGTCGGACCCCTGGTGCTCACCGTGGCGCTGTCCCGCCGGGCCGTCGACTTCGTGGCTGTGGTCGGCGCGGCGGCCGGCGTCGTCCTGATCTCGGAGGCGCTGAGCGTCCCCTTCGCCGAGCTGGACCTGGTGGGGCTGGGGCTGGCCGCCCTGGCCGGCGCTTGCTGGGCCGCATACATCGTCCTCTCGAAACGAACCGGAGCAGCGTTCTCCCAGCTGGACGGCTTGGCCATCGCCATGGTGGTCGCCTCCGTGGCCGTGGCGCCGTTCGGACTCGGGTCGGTCCCACAGTGGACCGGCGAGATTCTCCTCAAGGGAGTCGGCATCGCCGTCCTGTCGTCGGTGCTGCCGTACTCGCTCGAGCTCTTGGCGCTCCGCCGGATGAGCTCGCGGGTGTTCGGGATCCTGCTCAGCCTCGAGCCGGCGATGGCCGCGCTGGCGGGGTTCCTCGTCCTGGACCAGCGGCTGACCGGTCTGCAGATCCTCGGCATCGCCCTCGTCATGGGCGCCAGCACGCTGGTGATGGGCACGTCACGCAGCCGCCCGAACCAGGACGACGGCCCCGCGGCGATCGGCGGCTGACCCGGCCGCTAGGCTTACGAGCCGGCCGCGGCCTCCCGCGACCGGTCACGCGCGCTCTTCATGAGACTGGCCACCGTCGTCACCCCGAGGATCAGGACGATGGCGCCCAGGGAGACGGTGATGGGGATCTCCGGGACCGGGATCGGCTCGCCGCCGTTGATGAACGGGAGGTTGTTCTCGTGCAGGGCGTGGAGGATCAGCTTGACGCCGATGAACGCGAGCAGCACCGCCAGGCCGATGCTGAGGTAGACCAGCCGCTCCAGCAGGCCGCCGATGAGGAAGTAGAGCTGCCGCAGACCCATCAGGGCGAAGATGTTCGCCGTGAGGACGAGGTACGGCTCCTTGGTGAGCCCGTAGATGGCCGGGATCGAGTCGAGCGCGAACAGCAGGTCAGTTGTGCCCAGCGCCACGATGACGATGAACATCGGCGTGAGCATCTTCTTGCCGTCGATCCGGGTCGCGATCTTGGGCCCGTGGAACTCCGGCGTCACGGGGAACCGTCGCTCGACCCACTTGAGGAACCGGTTCTCCTTGAACTCGTCGTCCTCGGTGGACCCCTCGCGGGCGAGCTTGACCGCCGTATAGATGAGGAAGATCCCGAACAGGTAGAAGACCCAGGCGAACTCGTTGATGACCGCGGCCCCGAGCGCGATGAAGATGCCGCGCAGGATGATCGCGATGATGATGCCGATCAGCAAGGCCTCCTGCTGGAGTTTCTCCGGCACGAGGAACTTCCGCATGATGAGCAGGAAGACGAAGAGGTTGTCGATCGACAGCGAATACTCCGTGAGCCACCCGGCGTAGAACTCGCCCGCATACTGGCTCCCGAAGTCCAGCCAGATCCAGATGCCGAACACGACCGCCGCCCCGACGTAGAACGAGAGCGCGATCGCGCACTCCTTCATGGAGGGCACATGCGGTCGGCGCGCGATGACGCCGACGTCGACGGCGAGGAACACGACCAGCGCGCCGATGGTGATCCACCAGGTGAGGGGAGAGACGTCCAAGGTCAGGCCTTCCGGTCACGATGCATGAGCAGGCGACCGGAGGTCTCTCCCGCCCGGCGAGCGCGGCTCGGGGCGGACCGGCGCCCCGGGAGCCGTCCCAGCGATGGGAGGAACCGTGATGACGAGGCAACCGCTAGCGGGGATACTCCCCTCCGTTCGGTTCCATCGTGTCACATCCCGGTAACGGTGCCGAATCGAAGCTCAGGGCCGGCGGCTCTTCGGCAGCTTCGCCACGACCAGCTCGTACGACGCGTCGACGGCGTCCCGCAGCTCGTCGTCGAGGATAGCGCCGTTGAACCGCAGGCTGTTCCACCCGGACCGGCCGATGTACGCCATGACGCTCGCGTCCTCCGGATACTGACGCAGCCACTCGTCGGCCTCGTCGCGGTTGGCACCGCACTTCACTCCGACACCGGTGGCGCCGGTGAAGGCGAAGATCTTGTCCGCCACCTTGACCACGAGGTCGCCCTCCCACGGCTCGTCGGTCCAGGCGCCGGGTTTGGTCAGGCAGTACGCGACCAGCTCCTCGAGGGTCATCGGTCCTCCTGGGTCTTCAGTCCGGTATGCGTCCGGCGCCGTTGAGCGTGGCGGCGCGCCGCTCGTCGAGCGACTCCTCGACGACGGCGCGGCTCTCCGACGCGTGGATCATCCGGTATGCGTCGGTGACGATCCCGACGTGATGCGCCGGTGCGCCACTGTGAGCGAAGAAGTACAGGTCGCCCGGGCGTGCGTTGGCGGGATCGATCGGTGTGGTGGCGGCCTGCTGGTCGTGCGCGTCCCGGGGAAGTACCCGGCCGAGTCGACGGTGGACGAAGTGCACGAGGCCGGAACAGTCCAGCCCTGACGGCGACAGACCGCCCCAGAGGTACGGCAGGCCCACGTGACCGCGGGCCAGGGCGATGTCGGAGCGGTCCGCCACCGGAACAGAGGGGTGTCCGACGGGACCCGGCGAACTGGCCGGCGCGTTTGACCCGTCGTCCGGGGCCGAGGCGGCCTGCTCGGTGGCATCGGTCCCAACGGTGCCATCGGCGGCGAGGTGGGCCCGCCGCAGCCATCCCGGGTATCCGCGCGGGTCCCGGGAGCTCGGCTGCCAGGGGCAGACGACCGCCACCCAGCCGGGATGGTCGGGGTCGGTACCGACGACCGTGACCGGCTCGCCCGCCAGGACCTGAGTGTGCACCCGCCCGTGCAGACCAACCCGCCCGTTGCCGGAGGTGCCGTCGTCCGGATGCGAATCCAGGGCCGCCAGCCACGCGGCCATGTCGGGTACGTCGGCCAGCGCAGCGGCGTCGACCTCACGTGGCCGGTCAGGGGCGAGCCACAGCGTGGCGACCGGGACCCGGACCCGCATCTGCACGCCGCCATCCTCACACGCTTCGACGCTGCGGGATCGGGGACCGTCGAGGGCAACGCCAGCCGTCGGCATACTGCACCCGTGGTGGAGACCGGCTCGCTCGAGGCACGGCTCGCCCGAGCGGCCACTGAAGCACCGGGCCGGCTCGGCGTCGCCGTTCGCGACGACCGGGGCTGGACGTGGACCCACCACGCCGAACGCGTCACCCGGTCGGCCAGCACGATCAAGGTGCCGATCATGCTCGCCGCGCTGCGACAGGTCGAGGACGGTCGCCTCGACCTCCGGGACGACGTCGCGATCGCGGCGTTCGAGGAGCGGGTCGGTGGCTCCGGCGCGCTCAGCCTGCTGCCCTCCGTGAGGTCGCTGCCCCTCTTCGAGGCCTTGCGGCTGATGATCGCGCTGAGCGACAACGACGCCACCAACGCCGTGCTCGATCACGCCGGACTACTCGAGAGCGGCGACGTCGACCGGCTGCTCGCGGACGTACCGACGCGGCACACCCGGCTGCGCCGTCGGATGATGGACCCGGCCGCCGCGGCGGCCGGAGGGGAGAACGAGACCTGCCCGCAAGACCTGGTCGACTTGCTCGTGGCCCTGCGGGAGGGCCGTCTCCTCGGCCCGGAACAGACGATGACGGCGCTCACCGTCCTCAGGCAGCAGCAGCTGGTGGCGGGGCTGCCGGCATACCTGCCGGCCGACGTCCTCGTCGGCTCCAAGACCGGCGACCTGCCCGGACTGCGGGCCGATCTGGCCGTTGTGGAGCGAGGCGATCGGTGGGTCGCCGTCGCCGTCGTGGCGGACGGGCTGGCCGACCCGGGGCAGCGTGGAACACCGGACCGCGGTACGGCAATATTGCCCGTGTTCGCGTCCCTCGGGGAGCTGGTCGCCGAACGTCTGGACCCCCTGGCTGAACGTCCATGATTCAGGGAATCCGGTTCGATTCGGGCAATCGGGATGAAAGCCTATTCGCGGGAGGTGGCATGTCGGACCCGTACGGCGTGCTGGACCAACTGGTCAGCGCACTCGCGGTGGGCGACCGGGAGGGGGCACTGCAGTGCTTCGCGCCCGGCGCCACGGTCGTCGTGTCCGGGTCCCACCACGACTACGCCTCGTACGCTCCGCCAGCCGTGATCGACGGCCTGCTGCACTTCTTCATGGAGATCTCCTGGACGCCGTCCCTCCGCCGGGTCGTCGGCGGCGCCCGCGTCGAGGAGGGCGTCCTGGCCGCCACCCACATCGGTCCTTTTCTCGGGTCCGAACCCAGCGGCGAGCGGGTCCTCGCCAACGTGCGGATCTCCTCCTCGGTCGCCGCCGACGGCCGGCTGGAGACGCTGTCGGTGTGGGGCAGCCGGGAGGCGGTCCTCGGCCAGCTCGGCGTGCTGGTCGGAGCCGCGGGCGTCGCCGACACCCTCGTCGCCACCGCCCGGGAGCGGCTGACCCACGGCGTGCGGGACTACACCCCGGAGGAGATCGCCGCCTTTCCCGTACCGCCCCCGCCGCCCCGACACCCGGTGGACCCCAGTGCTCCTCCGCCGCACCGGCCGATCGCCCCGGCGCTCGCGGTCCGGGACCGGTCCCGCCGCCAGATCGCGCTCTGGGGCATCTCGGCGCTCGCCCTGCTCGGCCTGCTCGTCGGCGTCGTCCAGCTCACCCTGAGGCTCCTCCCGGGCGCGGACGCCGTGGCCGGCGCCATCGCCGTCTCGGTGGTGACACCCACGCCGAAGCCACTCGCCATCCCGAACATCCCGCCGATCATCAAGGAGTCCACCCAGCAGGGCGTGGCCAAGCTCGGCGGCGGCGTCAACCCGCTGGACCGGGCCACCGTCCTGAACAGCAGCACGAACGCGGGACTCGCCCTGGTCGGCCCGAACGTTCAGTTCGAGTTCGACTCCGCCGTCATCACGCCCGCGGCGCTGCGCGACATCCAGGGCCTCGCGGACACCATCGTGACCCGCGGCCTGAGCGGCAGCATCTTCATCCACGGCTACACCGACGACCTCGGCACCTGGGAGCACGGGCTGGTGCTGTCCGCCCAGCGGGCTGATGCGGTCGCGCAGCTGCTCCAGGACCGGCTCCACGGCCACCCGGTCCGGCTGATCACCGCCGGCTACGGCGAGGCGGACCCGATCGCCGACAACCGGGACCCGGTGGCGCAGGCGCTCAACCGGCGGGTCATGGTCCTCTACAAGCCGCCGGCCACGCCATAGGTCACCAGCCGCGGGCGCGCCACTCGTCCAGGTGCGGGCGCTCGGCTCCGAGGGTCGTGTCCTTGCCGTGCCCGGGATACACCCACGTGTCGTCGTCGTAGACGTCGAAGACCCGCTCGGTGACGTCGCGGAAGAGTGAGTCGAAGCTCTGGCCAGGGTTCTTCGTGTTGCCTAAGCCACCAGGGAAGAGCGAGTCCCCGGTGAAGAGGTGGGTGCGGCCCTGCTCGTCCTCGGGGTCCCGATAGGCCAGCGCCACCGACCCAGGGGTATGCCCGCGCAGGGCGACCACGTCGAGGGTCACGTCACCGAACCGGACCATGTCGCCGTGCGCGAGGCGATCGTCCACGGGCACCGGCAGATGGTCCGCGTCATCGGCGCCGGCGGCCGTGCGTGCGCCCGTCTCGGCAACGACCTCCTCGAGCGCCCGGACGTGGTCCCAGTGCTGGTGAGTCGTCACGACGACGTCCAGCCCGCCGCCGCCCTCCTCGACGAGATCCAGGAGCCGCGTCGCGTCGTCGGCGGCGTCGACGAGCAGCTGAGCCCCGGTCCCCCGGCAGGTCAGCAGGTAGGCGTTGTTGTCGAGCGAGGAGACGCTGCACTTGCGGAGAGTGAGCCGGGGCAGCTCTCGGACGTCGGCGGGACCGCCAGGGGTGACGTCACCCGCATACTCATCGGTCGTCATCTCAACCGAGGGTGGGGATGGTCGGGAGGGTGCCTGTCACCCCGGTAGTGACACCGCGGGTCAACCACGCGAGCACGCCCGCGCGGCTTCCCGACACGGTCGGCCGGCCGTCGCCGATCGACCAGACGTCGCTCTCGTCGGTGCGGATCGACATCGAGGGGGTGGCCGGGTCGTGGCGAAGGCGCCGGACGGTGTCCTCCAGCAGCCAGCGCACCACGTCGTCGTCGACGTCGGCGAAGCCGTAGTCGGCGTCGAGGTCGAGGTGGTGGAGGACGACCTCGCGCATCCGCATGAAGGGCAGGTAGCCGGCCCTGACCTTGGTGTTGTTCCGCGCGACCAGCGGCAGGTCGGTCATCTCCTCGGTCAGGCCGGCGGCCGCCGAGGCGAACCGGCCCGCGCTCTCCTCGAGATCGGTGACCTGCTCGTCCAACGGTCGCCGGGCGCCGGCCTCGATGTCCGCCTCGCGGGACTCGGGGCTGGCGTACATCGGCGTCGACGAACCGGTCGTCGCGTTCGTGACGAGGTTGACCAGCGCGTCGGCGTTGCGGGCCAGATGGGTGAGGACGTGGCCACGCGTCCATCCGGGGCACCGGCTGGGCTCCCGAGACTGCCGGGGTCGAGCGAGCGCGCGGTCGCCAGCATCAGTCCGGTATGCCG
>DATLPT010000064.1:0-2423 GCA_035535635.1 Lapillicoccus sp.
CGGCAGACTACAACGGACGCCCCCTCGACCAGGCCCACGCCGGCCTCGGAATTAGCCATGATGACCTCGCCGCCGTCGTCAGCCATCTAGTGGCCGCCATGCGGGAGGCCAGAGTCCCCGAAGACATCCTCTTGAGGGCGATTGCGGTGGTCGCCTCCACCGAGCCCGACATCGTCGAATCTCGGTCGCCCTGAGCCTGATGGACACCGTCGCGCTGAGGGACAGTTGGGGGAAGGTCGTCGCCGCCGGCGGCGATGCCCGCGGTACTTCTATTCGCACCTGTTCTCGCGCGGTTTCCGATCCAGATGTCGGAGCAGCGCGACAAGCCGGTGGCCGCCTTAAGGCTGACGTCTCGAACCTCGACGAGCTCGACAACGTCGTGCCCTCCTCAAACAACCGGGTCGTGACCGTCGCTTCTCGTTGTGAATAAGTGCTACTCAGCGGTTGGGCCAAGCCTGCTTGCCCCAACAGAACTTCCTCGCACCTGACGGACGCCCGATCTGGCCGACACTTGCACGAGGTGTATGGGCTAGTCGCCAAGGTCGGGTCGCCGCCGCTGAGCAGCACAAGGAGATTGCGCCGCCTCTTGGGAGGCGGATATGGCGCGGGTCGAACGACTCTCGGTGGTCGAGGTCGCTGTGTTGGAGGTAGCGCCCGGGAGCCGGTTCCAAAGTGACCCAGCGTCATGGCGCCGTAGGCCGGTCCGCAAATGGACAGTGACTATTATCGAATTCGATAATGATAGGATTGAGCTGTGGCGTACCTGGTCGACCGAGACACGGCCGAGGTCATGGCCCTGCTGCGGGAGGCCGTGACCATCAGCGGCCTGTCTCAGGCCGCGTTCGCGCGGGCGCTTGGCACGTCCGCGCCGCGCCTATCGACTTACCTCACTGGGGACACCAGACCATCGGCGCAGTTTCTGCTGCGGGCTCGTCGGTTGGGCCGAGCGCTCGGGGCGGCGGCCGCTCGAGGCCTGATGTCTGCGCCGGTCACCGCCGGGGCGATGAGGGAGTACTTCCTGTCCGACGAGGTCGAGTGGATTTGGCGCATGCTGCTCCAGGGCCGCGACCACCTCGCCTTCATCGCCGGGGAGCGCGACCGGGTCCTGCTGGACGCCTGGGAGGCCGAGCCAGGCACGGTCGGATCGGCCGAGTGGGATGCACTGCTGGCCGCTGTCGCCGCCCACGAACTTGAGGCCGCTGGTCTCCAGGCGCCGGCGTGGTCGCTGCGGGAGCCGCTGGCTGACCCGTGGATGCCGGCTCATCCGTTCCTGAGTCCCGACCGTGTCCGAGCCCAGACGCCGGAGTGGCTCAGCCGTCAAAACATCTATGTACCCGCACGCGACCTGGTGACGGCATGACGAGCCGCCGGCATGAGTTCACCGCCGAGGAGACCGCCGACCTGCTCGACGAGCTCGACGCCCGGCTCCGGCGGCGTGGTGTCGCGGCCTCGATCTTCGTGGTGGGCGGTGCGGCGATCGCGGCCAACCATATACGCCGTGACCGGGTTACCGAGGATGTCGACGCGCTCACCCGCGACACCGCAGTCCTCGAGGAGGCCAAGGCGCTGGCCCGGGAGCGCGGTCTGCCGGAAGACTGGTTGAACCCGAACGCCGGCATGTGGATGCCTCCGCTGCCCGGTGGCGTCTTCGACCAGCCGGCCGAACCTGGCCTCCGGGTCACTTACGCCGACGACGGATTCTTGCTGGCCACCAAGCTCATCGCGCAACGTGCCAAGGACGCCGACGACGTCGTGGCCCTGGCTGGCCGTCTCGGGCTCTCGACCGCCACACCCGAGCAGCTCGAAGCGCACATTCGCAGCTACTACACCGACCCCGCACCGCTGGAGTTATAGTCGACGGCTCTGACGTCGACCGCGAGATCAGCCTGCTCGCCCACGACGCCTCCCGGATGCTTCACCGCACGGGGCTTGCGGCCGTCGGCGACGTCGACCCCACTCAAGCGGGCGACGATCCCGGAGCCGAGTGGCTTCGGCGCAGCATCGAGAGCGAGAAACGCACTCCCCGGTCCCCACGTGACGCCCCGGGCCGCGGACCCACCCGTGAGCGCTGACGACGGTTCCTGTTTGGAACGGGGCGTACGCGGATTTCCCTCAAGCCCACGTTCGCATGCCCGTTCGCCGGTCGGCTTGTGGGCAGCGACCACACGTTGGGACTGGGGTGACCAATGAGTTGGTGATCAAGCTCCGAGAATGCGCTCGTCCTCGCGTACGTGACGGAAGCCCTGCGCTGATCTTCGATCGGCGGCATGGTCGTCGGTCCTGACGTACCAAGCGGACCGTGACAATGTCCGGCGCGACGCGGGAGACTGCCACGAGGGCGCGCGGACGGCCGGGGCCACCCACCCGCCAGCCTCCAACGAAAGGACCTGCCGTGACGACCAAGAGTGACTTCTCTGAGGAGG
>DATLPT010000065.1:0-8825 GCA_035535635.1 Lapillicoccus sp.
CATCGTCCACCGCGACCGGCTCACCGCCCTGGTCACACCCGCCGGCGTCCGCTGGAACCGCAGGCTCGGCAGCTACGACGACCCGCTCGCTCCGGCCAGCAGCGCAGTCGACGAATCGGCCGCCGACGACCCCGACCCACCGCGCGGTGGATCGACGTCTCCAGGCCCGGCGCCCTGAACGCACCGAGGGCCGAGGCACTCCACTGAAGCCCTGAATGCTCACGCGAGCACGGAGGCGGTGACGAGGGCGGCGGCGAGGGCGATCTCGACGCTCGCGCCGAGGACGTCTCCGGTGACGCCGCCGACCCGGCGCCGAGCCGCCGCCACGACCGCCAGCGCGGCCAGGCCGCCCGCGACGACGACCAGCGGACCCGCATACCAAGATGCCCCCGTCAGTAGCGCGAGCAGCATCGCGACGGCCAGCGCCACCAGGCTGCTCAGGAAAGCGCCCAGCAGGCCGACGGATCCGACCACTGCCGCTCCAAGGCCCTCGGGGCGGGCGGCCGGCACTCCGGAGCGACAGCCGACGACGAGGACGTAGCGACTGGCGAGCACCGCGACGACAGCAAGCGCGGATCCGGCTCTCGAGGACAGGAGGACCGACATGGCAGCGACCTGCAGCAGGAGGACGAGGACCACCGTGACCACACCGGTCGGGCCGATGTCGCTCCGCCTCATGACCTCCAGCAACCGCGCCGGGTCGTAGCTGGCGGCCAGCCCGTCGGCGGTATCGGCCAGGCCGTCGAGGTGCAGCCCGCGCGACCACCACGCGGTCAGGCCGATGACCAGAACCGCGGCGACGAGCGCCGGCACCGGACCGTCGGCCACGCCGAGATGCAGCAGGACAAGCACGAGCATCGGCGGCACGGCAGTAAGGGGCGCGAGGAGCATCGCGCGGCCGGCGGTGCGCCGGTCCACACTGCGCGGCGGTGCAGTGGGAAGCCGGGTCAGCGTGCCGAACGCCAGGCGGAGTGCGTCGGTCACGGGACGACGGGAGTGCCGCTGAGGTCGAGCACCCGGCCGGCGACGACGAAGTGAACGCGGTCGGCGACCGAAGCGACCATCGCGTTGAGCCGGCCGAGCGCGTCCTGGAACCACCGGCCGGACGGGGTCGCGGCCACCGGCGCGAACCCGACCTCGTTGGTGACAACGAGAACGTCGGCTTGGGTCGTGGTCAGTGCGTCGCGGAGGACGACGGTCGCCGCGTCGACGAGGTCCGTGGCAGCGTCGAGGTCGTCCCAGAGGCCAGCGTCCTCGAGCAGCCCGGTGACCCATGTCCCAAGACAGTCGACGATCACCGTTCCGCGGGCGGCGGCGAGTACCCCCGCGACGTCGAGGGTCTCGAGGACGCTCCAGCCCGAGGGCCGGCGCTCGCGGTGCAGCGCCAGCCGCCGCGACCATTCCTCGTCGCCGCCGCCGTCTGGCGCACCAGTCGCGACGTAGGTGACGTCGGAGAGGCCGCCGGCCAGGCCCTCTGCGTGGCGGCTCTTGCCGCTGCGGATGCCGCCGGTGACGAGGGTGACGGCCATGGCGGCAGCCTCCCACGGGACGCCTGGCCGGGTGGATCAGGCGGTCAGACAGGATGTCACCGTGGAGCTCCCCGCGGTCGCACCGCTCGACGCCGACGCGATGTCCGCGGCCGACGCGCGTCAAGGGCGGCTGACCAAGCCGCCCGGCTCGATGGGACGTCTCGAGGCGCTCGGTACGCAGCTCGCCGGGATCGCCGGCGTTTGCCCGCCGCCAGTTCCCGAGCCGGTGGCGGTTGCCGTCTTCGCCGGGGACCACGGGGTCCATGCGCAGGGCGTCACGCCGTGGCCGCAGGAGGTCACGGTCCAGATGGTCGCCAACGTCTGCGCGGGCGGTGCGGTGGTCAACGCGCTTGCCCGCCAGGTCGGTGCCGACGTCGTGGTCGTCGACGTCGGAGTCGCCGGCGACGCGCCGCCGCACCCGTGCTTGACCACTGCCCGGATCGCCCGTGGCACCGCGGACCTGTTGACCGGACCCGCGATGTCGCTCGCGCAGGCTCGGCAGGGCGTCGAGACCGGCGTCGCCCACGCCTACCGGCTCGTCGACGCGGGGTACCGCCTGCTGGTCACCGGAGATCTCGGGCTGGCCAACACGACGCCCGCCGCCGCCCTCGTCGCGGCCTTGACTGGCACCGACGCCCCAGAGGTGACCGGACGAGGCGCCGGTAGCGACGACGCGATGCTCGCCCACAAGGTCGACGTCGTGCGTCGCGCCGTGGCCCGCATCGGTCACGACGCCGACCCGCTCGTCGTCCTCGCCGAGGTCGGTGGGTTCGAGCACGCCGCGCTCGCCGGGTTCCTCCTCGGGGCGGCCGCCCGGCGGGTACCGGTTGTGCTCGACGGCGTCATCGCCGGCTCCGCCGCCCTCGTGGCGGCCGCGCTCGAACCGCGTTGTGTCGCATACCTCCTCGCCGGCCACCGTTCTCCCGAACCCGGCGCCACCGTCGCCCTGCGCACCCTGGGTCTCCACCCACTCCTCGACCTGGAGCTCCGTCTCGGCGAGGGCTCGGGCGCCGTGCTGGCGGTACCGCTGGTCCAGGCGGCGGCCCGGATGCTGTCCGACGTGGCGACCTTCGAGTCGGCTCAGGTCTCCGAGCGCTGAGACGCCGACACGGCCGGCCACCCGATGGGCGGCCGGCCGTGCCGAGTGTTCCTAGGAGTTCACCGCCGCGACGAGCGCCGGGAGCAGCGCTGACGCGTTCGGCGTCCCGAGACCGGTCACTGGGTCCCACCCGGTCGTCGCGGGGAAGCCCGGGACGCTCGGGTCGGCCTGGTTGTTGCCAGTCGTCACGTCAAAGAAGTTTGACGCATACGCGCTGGGGTTGTTGGCCAGCTTGTAGAGGGCAGGGTTGATGAACCCGAGGCCGCCGCCGTTGATCTGGTCGGCGATGGCGACCAGGGCCGCCCACTGGGGGCTCGAGGCCGATGTGCCACCGACGTCGTACCACCCGGTGCTGCAGGGGGACGACCCGCAGATCAGACCACTCTGGCCATCCGGCGGCAGGCTCAGGTAGATGAGCTGGCCGGTGCGGGAGCTGGCCTGGAGGGCGACGTCCGGAACCCCACGGGTCGTCGCCGGGATCGGCGTCGAGCCGGCCGGGAGCGCCGACTGGTAGTCGGGCCGGGCGAACACGTGGCTGAAGCCACCGCCGGAGCCGATCCAGCCGACCTCTTCCTCGGTGTTGGGAGCCTGGCAGTTCACCGGTGGGTGGACATTGTCGAGGATGCGCCCGCTCGTCGCCGTGGCGTCGGTGCACAGGTAGGTGCCGCCGACCCCGGTGACCAGCGGGTCGGAGGCAGGCCATCCGACCGTCGGGAACGGGAAGGTCGGCTGGGCGTTCGGGCCGCCGACCGGTGACTTGCGAACGTTGGCGCTGCCGCCGTCGCCGGAGGACGCCAGGACGGTGACGTGGTTCGCCGCCGCCGACACGAAGGCGTGCCGCAGGTTGAGGAGCGACTGCTGGCTGCCGAACGCCTCTTCCGCGGTCCCGAAGCTCTGGGTGATGACTTGGGCGAGGTGATGGTCGATGACGTACTGTTCGGCGTTCATCATCTGCGGCAGGCCCTGCACGCCGAGCGTCTCGGCCGTCGGCGTCGTGACCAGGAGGATGTTCGCTCCGGGCGCCATCGCGTGGGCCGACTCGACGTCGAGCGCGACTTCGAGGGCCCAGGCCGACTTGTCCTCCTGTCCGGTGCCCTTTGAGGTGGGCGGCGGCGCCTTGGTAGCGGGCGAGCCCTGCAGCGACAGGGTGCTGAAGGTCGGCATACCCGGCGTGCAGGTGACGCCCTCCTCGCCGCACATCGCCGGTAGACCCCAGGCCTGGTCGTAGACGTGGAGGTCGTGCGCCATCGTGTCACTGCCGTAGGAGTCGACGATGGCGATGGTGATCCCGTGACCGTCGAAGCCGGCGGAGTACAGCGGTCCCACGTTGTAGGCGGCGTGGGTGGACGCGGGGTTGAAGCATCTCCGGCCGGCGGAGTTGCACTGTGCCTGGGTCGGGGGAGTCTCCGACGCGGCGACCTGGACGTAGTCGGACACCGCTGGGGTGACGGCGGGAAGGGTGGCCGCGATGGCGGCTACTCCGGTGACCGGCACCGATCCGAGGGCGGCTGCGATCGCAGCGACCCCTGCGGTGCCGAGAACCTGTCGATTGATGTGACGGCTCATGGCGCTCCTGTGTGGACGTCCCCCGAGTAGGACGACCCAGGCTTAGTCCAGCACCGCCGCTTCTGGGAGAGCGGAGAGCCGATTCACGGCAAATTCCCAGTCAGGACGAGGGGCAGACCCAGAGGTAGACCTGGCCGTCGCGGAGCCGGACCTCCGTCGGCGTCTCGAGCCGCTCGGTCATCCGGAGCAGGGCGATGACCTTGGTGCGTCCGCGGGTCGTGCGGCCGTGCTCGTCGGTGAAGCGCAGGTAGGGGTGAAGGACGCGGCGGAGCACGACCCATTCCTCCCCCGCTACCGCGCCGATCACCGTGGTCACGTGGCGTTCGGTAGAGACGTCAGGCAATCGCGTTGTCCTTTGCCCAGAGCTCCGTGAGGCCGCGGAAGTGGGCCTTGAACTGCTCCCGTTCGTGCTCGGGATAGGTGGCGTCGACCGTCTCGCGCAGCAGCCGGTCGAAGTCCGGCGACGTCACCCAGTCGTGGACCTGCCCCGGCAGGTGCGGGAGGTACTCCTCGCACCACTGCCAGTAGCGGTCGGTCGTGTAGTGCTCGTTGGCCAGGGCGAGGTATGCGGTGAGCTTGCCCTCGTACGAGAGGGATTCGTCGTCGGCGATCGCGTAGTAGCGATCGGTGTGGAGGTCGACCGACATCTTCCGGCCAGTCACCAGCGAGTAGACCGACCAGCGCACGAGCGCCGTCATGGCCCACGGGAAGTAGTAGTGCAGGGAGGTCACTGCGACGTCGGGACAGGCGTTGGCGTAGTCGATGGGGTAGACCTCATCGCCGGCGACGAGCATCTCAGCGGAGTTGAACTCCCACCCGAAGAACGCGTTGATGATCTTGCTGATCGTCGCGCACTCGGACCCGGCCTTGGCCGACAGGAAGTCGTGCGACACCGCATACCGGTTGTGCATCGGCTCCTCCGGCCGGAAGTCCATGACCATCGTCTCGGGGCCGATGGACAGGGCTCGCGCGAACTTGTCGTACTCGACGGTGGCCTGCAGATGCATGAGCATCTCGCCGGACTCGTCGTAGGCGCGGTGCAAGTCGTCCTCGTTGTTGATGCGCGAGACGCCGCGCCAACCGCCGCCGTCGAAGGGCTTCATGTAGAGCGGGTAGCCGAGGTCGGCGGCGATGCGGTCGAGGTCGAACGGCTCGTTGTACTTCGCTGCGGTGTAGGCCCAGCGGACGTTGTCGACGGGGTTCTTGTAGGGGACGAGGACGGTGCGGGGGATCTTCAGGCCGAGTCGGACCATGGCGCAGTAGGCCGAGTGCTTCTCCATGGACTGGAACGTGAACGGGCTGTTGAGCAGGTAGGTCCCATTCATCAACGCGGCCTTCTTGAGCCACTCGCGCGGGTGGTAGTACCAGTAGGCGAGCCGGTCTATGACCAGCCCGGCGCGGACCGGGTCGGTGAGCTCGAACGGCTCGATGGTGAGCCGCTCGGACTCGATGTCATGGACAACGCCCGAGGCGTCGGTGATCGGGCCGACGCGTCGCAGGATCGCCTCGAACGCCTGGGGCCAGTCCTCCTCCGCGCCGAGGAGCAGGCCGATGAGGTGGCGAGAGCGATCTTGAGTGGACGGCACGGTGAGACCTCCGGGGGCGGGGCGGGCTCGACCAGACGACCGTAGCGGCGGGGCGGGCGGCGCGGTAGCGCGGGCGCGGTCGCCTACTGTTTACTCGCTCGCCGCGTGTTGGTCACACATGACGTCACGTTCCCTGGGTACAAAGGGATCCGAACCCGCAGGCCTTGGGCGACGTGGTCACGCAGCGGCGCAGACAAGGTGAGACCCGGCCAAGTATGAGTTGGCCGGGTCTCGGTGTGTCCGGGTCTGACGACTCCCGAACGCCGGTCAGCGCGCCTGGCCCCCTCGCGTCGTCCCGCGAGTCCGGTGGATCGCTCCACCGATGTGGACCTCGATTGCTGTCCGACCGCCGCTCCTTGCGGAAGGGCGTAGGCAGAGTTCTACGCCCTGACGGCGTCCTTGGCAAGGGGTGAATCGGACGAGTTTTCAAGGGATTTCGCGGACGTCGGCGTGTCGGCTCGACACGCCGAGGGAGTGGTGCGTGCGTGACGGAAGAGACGGTTCGAGCGCTCGGCTAGGCCGCTTGAGACGAGCTCGACGGGTCTGTCGGAGTCGGGCTCCACGGGCGCAGCCGCGGAATCCAGCCCCGCACCGCGGACCGGTATGCGTCGTACTCGGCGCCGTATTGGGCGGCCAGCGTCGGCTCCTCGTACCAGCGGACGAAGGCAGCGGTCACCAGGAGGAAGACCGCCGTGTAGACCAAGAGCACGGGCCTGGCCAGAAGGAGACCTTGGCCGAGGATGACGGCCGCGACGGCGAGGTACATCGGGTTGCGGACGTAGCGGTTCAGGCCGCCGACGACGAGCCGCTCGGTCGGCGCGATCGGTGCGGGCGTGCCACGGCCCTCGGTGACGAACCGGGTGAACGCAGACAGGAGCGCGACCGTGCCGAGGATGACGAGCGCCCAACCGACCCACTGCAGAACGACGACGGTGTCGCCGGCCTGCCAGCCGGTCAGCAACCACGGGACGAAGACCCCCATGACTCCGGGCGCCGCGAGGAGGAAGGCGGCCGTGCCCAGCGCCGCGCCGGTCCGGGACATGACCTCAGTATCGCCTGCCGTGCGGCCGCCAGGCCCGTTGGGACGGCGCGCCACCCACGTCGTAGAACCAGGGTCGTACGTCTTGCCGACGGCGGCGGGAGACACGCGAAAGACGACCCTCCTCCACGTCCTCGCCGGGATCCTCACCGCGACGACGGGCTCGGTCACGTGGCGGGGTCGCGACCTGGCGCGGATGTCCGATCGGGAACGCTCGGTGCTCCGGCGGCGCGACTTCGGGTTCGTGTTCCAAGCCGGCCACCTGCTGCCGGAGCTGCCCGCGGTCGAGAACGTCGCGGTGCCGCTGATGTTGGCCGCCGGCCGCCCTAGGGCGGCTGCGGTGGTCGACGCGGCCCAGCTGTTCCCGGTCCTCGGGCTCCGGGGCTTGGAACGGCGGCGACCCGGCGAGCTGTCCGGCGGCCAGGCCCAACGCGTCGCCATCGCCCGGGCCATGGTCGCGGGGCCCGGCGTCGTCTTCGCCGACGAGTGCTCTGCGGCATAGGACGCCCCGTCGGCCTGGACGACGACGACCGACAGCGAGTGCGCCACGACGTCGTGGACGTCGCGAGCGACGGCGAGACGCTCGCGCTGGGCCACCATCTGGTCGCGCTGATCGTGGTCACGGGCCAGCGCCTCATTCGCCTCACGGAGCCGGATCATGGTGCCATCTCGAGCGCACACCAGGTGGCCGAGCAGCCAGAGGACACCGAGGAACGCCGCGAGGGCCACGCCCAGCCAGGCCGCGGACCGGGTGTCGCCGTCGGAGGCGTACCAGCGCCACGGCCCGAGGACGCAGGCCAGCAGCCCGGCAGCGACCGCCGCCGTGCGGATCCACCGGTGCCCGACGTGCGCCGCGACTGTGTAGAGGACGAATGGCGGGACGACGTCAGCGGGCAGCGGCCGGCTGATCACGACGAGCTGGAGCAGCGACACGGCAAAGGTCCAGCCGAAGACGGCCACCCGCCATCGGCGCCGGACCGCGAGAGGAACGGGCAGCGCGGCCCCGAACAGCAGACCGGTCCATCCGGCGACAACCGCGCTGAGCAGCCCCACGGTGAGGAACAGCGCCGCCGCGAGAAGGACGTCGACGAGCGCCGGGTGGCGTTGCGACCACGCATACGCCCCGCGCCGTCCCCATCCGGCCAGCGTAGGCGAAGCTCCACGTCAGCCCAGCGGCACGACCGGGTCGCCGACGCCGATCCGGTCACCGCCTCCGATCCGGACCAGCCGGGTGCCGAACCAGGTCTTGCCGTCCCAACGGCGGTGCCGGGCCAGGGTCCGGATCGGCTCCTTGCCGCCGTCGAGGGTGACCGGGTCGAGGGTGGTCATCACACAGCGGTCGCAGACCATCGTCGTCCGGAAGTCCACGTCGGCGATCCGCACGCCGGGCCAGTCGTCCTCGGAGAATGGTTCGTTGCCGTCGACGACGACGTTCGCGCGAAATCGGAGAATGTCCAGCGGCTCGCTCACCGGAGGTGCCGCGGTGTCGCTGATGTCGGCCGGATCCAGATCGGCGACATCGGGGGCATCGGACTCGGTCTGGATCCAGGCGTTGAGCTGCGCCATCGACGTCTCGGAGGCGAGCAGTACCGGGCCGGCGTCGGCCAGGCTCATGACGTCGCCAGGCTGGCCGCCCTTGGCGCCGCTGATCGGACGCGTCGTGGGGTCCTCCTGCCACACCAGACGCAGGCGACTTCCTACTCGCTCGCTGATCCAGGCGTTGACGTCGTCGTCGGCCGGCGCGAGGAACGGCTGCCGGGAGATGCCAACCGGAACCGGTCCGAGCCCGAGCGGGCTGTCGACGAGGATGCTCGCGCCGTCGGCGCGGTCGGTGATCCGGACGGTGTCCTCGTCGACGGGCTGGGCCGTGAGCCGCAGGAGCTGGTGGACCTCCCGGGCGGTCACCAGCACGCCCGCGTCGTCGACCAGCGCCCACCGCCGGTCACCCGCCAGACCCCACGGTTCGACGACCGCGGACTGCGCCTCTACCCCGCCAAGAGACTTGA
>DATLPT010000066.1:0-3444 GCA_035535635.1 Lapillicoccus sp.
CCGCACCTCGCCGACGATGATCCGGGAAGGCCGCATCCGCAGCGCCTCCTTGACGAGCCGACGAAGTGGGACCTCGCCGGTGCCCTCCAGGCTCGGCTGGCGGCACTGCATGCTCGCGACGTCCCGGAGCGGGATCTTGAGCTCGAAGACCTCCTCGCAGGTGACCACCCGCTCCCGCGAAGGGATCGACGCGGCGAGGCAGTTCAGCAGGGTCGTCTTGCCAGCCTGAGTACCGCCGGCCACGAGGATGTTCAGGCCCGAGACGACGCAGGCCTCCAGGAAGCGGGCCGCCTGCGAGCTGAGCGTGCCCAGCCGGACGAGATCCTCCAGGTGGTCGGCGCGCACCACGAATTTGCGGATGTTGATGTGCCAGTGGTCGCGGGTGATGTCGGGGATGACGACATGCAGCCGCGATCCGTCGCTGAGGGTTGCGTCGACGAACGGCGAGGACAGGTCGACGCGGCGCCCCGAAGTCCGAAGCATGCGCTCGACGAGGTCGCGCACCTCGTCGGGCGTCAGGATGGTCGTGGTCAACTCGGCCAACCCGCGCCGGGCCACGAACACCTTCGACGGTTCGTTGATCCAGACCTCCTCGACCGTGGGGTCCTCGAAGTACGGCTGCAACGGGCCGAACCCGGCGACCGTGTCGAGGACCTGCTTGGCCGTCTCCTGGCGGTCGACCAGCACCGGCAAGCCGCCGTGCAGCGACCGCTCGTCGTAGTCCGAGATGACGTCGTGGACCAACTGGTCGACCTCGACCGGGTGCCGGGCGGGGTCGAGACCGGTGCGGCGGATCAGCTCGCGGACCTCGCTCTCGACGACGCGCACGGCGTCAGTCACGATGCCCCCTCCCCCGCAACGTCGGGTCGCCGCCAGTACCGCCACTGACTCCGGGTGATCTTAGGGGCACGTCACCGCCTTCAGGACCACGCAAGCACAGGTTCTTGGCGGTTGTGGACAACCCACCGGGCGTGACGGTGGGAAACGCTGTGATCGCTTCGAGGAGGTCCCATGCGCATCCAGCTCACGATCCGAGACACGACCGCTGTCCCGGCACACCGCGAGGTCGTCGTGGAGTGTCCGGCCGGTACCCGTGCCGAGGAGCTGCGTGCCGCCCTGGAGGCGAGCCAGCTCACCGCGGCGGGTCGCTCCGTCGCTGACTCGTCGCTCGTCGGGTGGCCACCACTTCTCGAAGGGGCGGTCGTCGCCCTCGACGCACCGGCGTCAGGTTCAGCGGCTCCCTCCCCCTGGGAGCTCTGGGTGGTCGACGGGCCGGGCGTCGGCCTTCGGTTCCCGCTGGCGACCGGACGCTCGGTGATCGGGCGCGCCGAGGAGGCGGCGGTTCGCCTCATGGATCCACTGGTGTCCCGACGACATGCGGAGGTAGCGGTGGGACCCCGCACCGTGGTCACAGTCAAGGATCTGGGAGGGAGCAACGGGACGTCCGTATGCGGCAGGCGTCTCGACCGCTCGTCGCGGCCGCTCATGGTCGGTGACACCGTCGAGGTCGGTGGGAGCCGGCTGCAGCTTACGAGGATGCCGCGAGACGCCAACCTCGGGCGGCCGGACGGCGAGGGTCACCTCATCGTGCCTGGCGCGGAAGGACGCACTGCACCAGAGCCTGAGGAGATCTCCTTCCCGGACTCCCCGGCTGAGGCGGCACGGATGCGGTTTCCGCTGATCGCGCTGGCCGTTCCGCTCCTCTTGGCCGGGGTGCTGGCGGCCGTGATGCGGTCCCCGACCATGTTGCTCTTCGGGTTGACCGGGCCGGTGTTGTCGTTGGCGACCTGGCTGGCGGAACGACGGAGGAACCGCGGGCGGCAGCGGAGCAGTCCCGCGCAGGTCGCCGTCGTCACTGAGGCTCACGCGGGGCTGGCCCGGGCCGTTGCTCGGGAGCGCGCAACGCTCGAGGAGGCGCATCCTTCGCTGTCCAGATTGCTGGCCATGACCGAGACGAGGTCGGGAACCATCTGGCGGGGGGGCGGCACAGACGTCCGCGTCGGCATCGGAGCTCGGACCTCGAACGTGGTTCTCAAGGGTGACACCGCGCCTGTCGCGCCGACGCACGAGCGCGCGCCCATGACGGTCGACCTGGTGGCGATCGGGGTCCTCGGCGTCCATGGCGAACGCACGCGGGTCATCTCGTCCATGGCGGCGGTGCTGGCCCGGCTCACCGCTGGGATGCCGCCGAGCCGGCTGGAGGTCGACGTCCTGGTAGGTGAGGCGGGTTTCTCCAGCGAGTGGGGCTTCGCGAGCCGCCTACCGCACACCCGAGCCGTCGCCGCAACAAATGAGGCTGGGGCCGTCATCGATGACCTCGTCGCTGAGATCGCCAGGCGGGAGGAGGCCGATCGAGTTCGAGCCCCGCCGCAGCGTCCTCTCGTGGTCGTAGTCGTCGACGGCTGGCCCGCCGCGTGGTCCGGACTGGGTGACGTCGCCCGGCGGGGTCCAGCGGTGGGGATGCTCGTCCTTGCGGTGGCCGACTCGCGTTCGCAGCTGCCGTCGGCCTGCGGCGCCGTCCTGTCGCTGGGCCCTGACACCGCCCGCTTGTCGACCGGTGACAGCTCGGTCGCTATCGTCCCTGACCTCCCCGGCCGACGATGGGTATGCCGCTTTGTCCGGTCTCTGGCCCCGCTGCGCGAGACGTCACGGTGGTCGGAGACAGAAGACCTTCCGCGGTCGGTCCGTCTGCTCGACCTCGTCGATGAGCTGGACGGCACAGCGCTGGCCGAGCGGTGGGCGCGAGACGGGTCGTCTACGACGGCGGTGCTCGGCGCGGCCGGGTCCGGGCCGCTGATGGTGGATATCGTCACGGAGGGTCCGCACGCGCTGGTGGCCGGGACGACGGGAGCCGGGAAGTCCGAGCTGCTCCAGACCCTCGTCTGTTCCCTGGCCCTCGGGAACCGCCCGGACGAGATGACCTTCTTGCTCGTCGACTACAAGGGCGGCGCCGCGTTCCGTGGTTGTGCGCAGCTGCCGCACGTCGTCGGTGTCGTCACCGACCTGGACGGGCACCTCACCGCCAGAGCGCTCGCCTCGTTGACCGCCGAACTTCGTCGGCGCGAGCGGCTGCTGGCCGGGGCGGGGGTTTCCAGCGTGGAGGAGTACGGCCGGGCGCGGGGGCGGGACCCCGCATTGCCGCGGCTGTCGCGCGTTGTCATCGTCGTCGACGAGTTCCGGATCCTCGCGGAGGAGCTTCCCGACTTCGTCCATGGCTTGGTGCGTCTCGCGGCCGTCGGACGGTCGCTGGGGGTGCATCTGGTCCTGGCTACCCAGCGTCCAGGCGGCATCGTGTCGGCCGACATCCGCGCCAACGTCAGCCTGCGGATCGCTCTTCGGGTGAGAGACCGGAACGATTCCGTCGACGTCGTAGATGCCCCCGACGCGGCGTCCATCGAGGCGAGGACGCCCGGCCGAGCCAGCGTCCGAGGCGCGATGACGCCG
>DATLPT010000067.1:0-10500 GCA_035535635.1 Lapillicoccus sp.
AATGTCCGGGACCCGGTCGGCGGTCAGCTCGGGCAGCCGGTCGAGGTCGGCTCGCTGGCGGACCGGCTTGGCGACGACCGGCCCGGTGCCAGGGACGATGTCGATGTCCACCCCGACCGCCGCGAGCGGGACGACGATGTCGCTGAAGAAGATCGCGGCGTCCACGCCGTGGCGGCGGACCGGCTGGAGGCTGATCTCCGTGACCAGGTCCGGGGTTCGGCAGGCCTCGAGCATGGGAATGCCCTCACGGAGCGCTCGGTACTCGGGCAGTGAGCGGCCGGCCTGGCGCATGAACCACACGGGGGTCCGCTCGACCGGCTCACGCCGCGCGGCCCGAACCAGGAGGCTCGTCGAGGGGTCCGCCGCGCTCACGCTCGTCATGGTCGCACGGACGCGCGGCGGAGACGTCAGCCGGTCGCGATGGCGACCACGCCGGCGAGGGCCAGGACGACGCCGACGTTCTGGATGGCGCGAAGCCGCTCCGCGAGGAACGCGCGGGCCAGCAGGATGGTGACGACGGGGTACAGCGAACCGAGTACCGCGGCCACGCTCACCAGTCCCTGGGTCGACGCCGCCACGAACAGGGCGTTCGCGCCGAGGTCGGCCAGCCCCACGAACACGAGGGTCGGCCAGTCCCGGCGTCCCACTCCCCCGGTCGTCCGGCGAACCGCCGCCACCGCCGCGTACACGACGAGGCTGGTCAGGCGCATACCCCACAGCGTCGAGACCAGTGACACCCGCGCTCCGCGGTCCATGCAGAACAGCACCGTCCCGAAGCCGACCGCCGCCACGCAGGCCAGCGCCACCGGTCGGACGTGCAGGCCGGCCTGGATCTCGGGGCCGCTGGCGAGCACCGTTCCGAGCACCGCGATCCCCATGCCGACCCAGGCGATCGGGCTGGGGCTGTCGCCGGTCGCCACGCCGAGCAGAACCGGCACGGCGGCGCCGAGCGACGCCACCGGCGCCACGACGCTCATCGTCCCGGTGGACAGGGCCGCGTAGAACGCCGCCAGCGCCACCGCACCCGCGATGCCGGAGGCGACGGCCCACCCCTGCCAGCCCGACGCAGCCAAGGGGTTGCCCAGCACCACGACCACCGTCAGCGCCACGAATCCGACCAGCTGCGACCAACCGACGACCGCCGCCGGCGGGAGGGTCTTGGACTTCAGGCCGGCGACGAAGTCGCTCGTTCCCCACAGGACCGACGAGCAGAGGGCGAGCAGGGCGGACACGGGCGCCACCGTAACGGCGTGCCTGTCTGTGCCTGGACTCGCTACCGACATACGCTCATCCGGTGCGTGGTCGATCACTGACGGGCGAGCATCCCGCCGAGTTCGCTCGGGCCATCAGCGCCCTCCGCGAGGCCCGGCTGCGCCCGGAGGTCCGCCTCACCGAGGTGCCCGCTCCCCAGCGCATCGCTCCGTATGCGGTCGCGCTGACCGCTGACGTCGTGTCGAGTGCCGCTGGGGAGGAGGAGCTGGCCTCGGGCCGGTTCGTCCTCCTCCACGACCCGTCCGTGCCCGGCCCCTGGGAAGGCGAGTGGCGGGCGGTGACCTTCGCGCGGGCCGAGCTCGAGCCGGAACTGGCCAGCGACCCGATGCTCGGAGCCGTCGGCTGGTCCTGGCTGGTCGACGCGCTCGACGCCCGCCAGCTGGGATACGTCGCGGAGGCGGGCACGGTCACCCGTGTCGTCTCGGAAAGCTTCGCGGGGCTCGCCGACCGCGAGCCGACCGTCGAGATGGAGGTCCGCGCGTCATGGACTCCGCGGGGAGAGATCGGCGGCCACCTGCTGGCGTGGTCCGACCTCCTCTGCACCATCGCCGGACTGCCTCCGCTTCCCGAGGGGGTCGTGGCGCTACCCGGGCAGCGGCGGTGAGCTCCGACGCGGGGGCCGGTCAACCTGACGACACGACACAGAACGAGACGCCCGACGGCGCGCCGGCGGAGCCACAGCGGGCGCTGACGCCGCTCGTCATGCCGCACGACGGCATCCCTGACGTCGTCGTCGACGAGCGCCGCCTGGTCGAGGCCGCGCGGGCCATCGCCGCCGGCACCGGCCCCGTAGCGGTGGACGCCGAGCGCGCGTCCGGACATCGGTACGGACAGAAGGCCTACCTCGTCCAGCTGCGCCGGGCCGGGTCGGGCACCTGGCTCATCGACCCGGTCGCCTGTCCCGACCTCGGACCGATCGCCGAGGGCATCGGCGGCGCCGAGTGGGTGCTACACGCCGCCACCCAGGACCTGCCGTGTCTGGCGCAGGTCGGTCTACGCCCGACGAAGCTCTTCGACACCGAGCTCGGCGCCCGGCTCGTCGGGCTGCCACGCGTCGGCCTCGGTGCGGCGGTCGAGCACTACCTGGGGTTCTCACTGGCCAAGGAGCACTCGGCGGTCGACTGGTCGACCCGCCCGCTGCCCGAACCGTGGCTGCGCTACGCCGCCCTCGACGTCGAGGAGCTCGTCGAGCTGCGGGACGCGGTGGCCGCCGATCTCGAAGCGCAGGGCAAGACGCAATGGGCGCTGGAGGAGTTCGATGCCCTCCTCCACTTCGATGGGCCACCGGTACGTGTCGACCCGTGGCGGCGCACCTCCGGCATGCACCGGGTCCGGAAGCGCCGTGGCCTCGCGATGGTCAAGGAGCTGTGGCTGACCCGCGACCGCATCGCCGAGCGCCGCGACACCTCACCGGGCCGCGTCCTCCCCGACGCGGTCATCGTCGAGCTGGCCAACCTCGCGCCGACGACGGTCCAGCAGTTGAGCGAGACGCGGGAACTGCGCCCCGCGCGCCGAAACGCCAAGGTCTGGCTCGACGCCATCCGCCGTGCTCAGAGCCTTCCGGAGAGCGCCCTGCCGCCGCTCGCCCTGCCGGGTACGGGGCCGCCGCCGGCCCGAGCATGGGCGGAGCGGGAACCCGTAGCCGCCGCCCGCCTCGTGCAGGCCCGTGCGGAGATCGCCGCATTCGGCGCCCAACACGCCGTTCCCGTCGAAAATATCCTGACGCCCGATGTGCTGCGCCGGTTGCTGTGGGCGCCGCCGGCCGACCTCAGCGAGGCCGGGATCGCCGCGGCTCTGACCGCGCTGGGCGCCCGCCCGTGGCAGGTCGCCATCACCGCGCCGATCCTCGCGCGAGTGTGCGCTGACCACCCTTGAGCGCCTTCGATGCCGTATCTCATATCTGAGATATGGTGACCGCCGTGACGGTCACCGACACCTACCTCGAGCGAATCGGCTCCCTGATCCGCGACGCCCGGCGACACAAGGGTTTTACGCAGTCGGAGCTGGCGGGACTTCTCGGAACCAGTCAGAGCGCGGTGGCGCGGATCGAGCAGGGCCAGCAGAATCTCAGCCTGGAGACGCTGGCCCGGATCGGCGAAAGCCTCGACTCGGAGTTCGTGTCCCTCGGGCACTCCGGCCCGCAGCACTTGCGCATCGTCGGCGGCCGGAAGCTGCACGGCGCGATCGACGTCAAGACGTCCAAGAACGCCGCCGTCGCGCTGCTCTGCGCATCCCTGCTCAACCGCGGCCGGACGACGCTGCGCAATCTCGCCCGGATCGAAGAGGTCAACCGGATCCTCGAGGTGCTGCATTCGATCGGCGTGCGTACCCGGTGGATCCCGGACACCAACGACCTCGAGATCGTCCCGCCGGCCGAGCTCGACCTCGACGGCATCGACGTCGAGGCGGCCCGCCGCACCCGCACCGTGATCATGTTCCTCGGGCCGCTCCTCCACGACTCTCCGACGTTCAGCCTCCCGTATGCCGGTGGCTGCGATCTCGGAACCCGCACCGTCGAGCCGCACCTCGCCGCGCTGCGTCACTTCGGGCTGGACGTCGTCGCGACGCACGGGTTCTACGAGGCGACGGCCGACGGGAGCCGCCGGCCCACCCGCCCGATCGTCCTCACCGAGCGCGGCGACACGGTGACCGAGAACGTCCTGCTCGCCGCGGCCCGCCACGACGGCGTCACGGTGATCCGCAACGCCAGCCCGAACTACATGGTCCAGGACCTCTGCTTCTTCCTCGAGCGGCTGGGCGTACGCATCGAGGGGATCGGAACGACGACCCTCACCGTCCACGGCGTCGCGGCGATCGACGTCGACGTCGAGTACGCACCCTCCGAGGACCCCATCGAGGCGATGAGCCTGCTGGCCGCCGCGGTAGTGACGGAGTCGGCCATCACCATCCGCCGCGTGCCCATCGAGTTCATCGAGATCGAGCTGGCCACCCTCGAGGGCATGGGCATGACCTACACCACGTCCGAGGAGTACCGCTCGGCCAACGGGCAGACCCGGCTGGTCGATCTCACCACGGTGCCGGGCCCGCTGCACGCGCCGATCGACAAGATCCACCCGATGCCCTTCCCGGGGCTCAACATCGACAACCTGCCGTTCTTCGCCCTGATCGGCGCGGTTGCCGAAGGGTCGACCCTGATCCACGACTGGGTCTACGAGAACCGCGCGATCTACCTCACCGAGCTGACGAAGGTCGGCGCGAGGGTGCAGCTGCTCGATCCGCACCGCGTCCTCATCGAGGGGCCGACTCGCTGGCGCACGGCCGAGGTGATGTGCCCTCCGGCGCTGCGTCCTGGCGTCGTCGTCCTGCTGGCCATGCTCGCGGCGCCGGGCACATCCGTGTTGCGCAACGTCTACGTGATCAACCGCGGCTACGAGGACCTCGCCGAACGGCTCAACGCGCTGGGCGCCACGATCGAGGTGTTCCGCGACATCTAGGTCTCTGGGGCTGACGACACCGGACCGGTCGACTTTGCTCTCCGTGGCTTGGCTGCGGTCGTCGCCTCGCCAGCGACGGCTCGGAGTTTGGCCGCCTTGAGCCGGCCCAGCACCCACGCCCAGGCGCCCTCCAGGAAGCCGGCATGGGCTGCCTCGTCGACGAGCTGGTGCACCACGACCCGGCTGCCCCCTCGGTTCGGCGTGACCCGTAGGTACGTGGTGAGCGGCCGGCCGGGTACCGGCACGTTGTCGTCGTCGAAGTCCCAGCTCATGACGATCAGGTGCGGGGGCACGACCAGCTCGTAGCGTCCCCTGACCTCGGTACCCCATTCCAGCGTCGCGGCGAACTGGCCGTCCTCCAGCCGGACCGGAGCCCCGATCCAGCGGGAGAAGTTGTCCCCATCGACGAAGGCGTTGAATGCGTCATCGACCGAGGTGGGCAGGTCGACCGATGCCACCACCACCTGCCCGGTGGACGTCGAGGCCAGCCTCCGCTCGGGCACGTCGGCGGCGGGACGCCACTTCGAGTCGGCGGACAGGGCGCCGTGCAGGCCGGACAGGGCGTCCGGTCGCGCGCGGTAGAGCCGCGACGTGCCGGCCTTGGTCATCTCGACGAGGCCCGCTCCTCGGAGCACCGAAAGATGCTCCGAGATCGTCGCCGCCGACACCGGGAACGCCGCGGCGATGTCCCCCGCCGCCATCTCTCGGTCCCACACCATCGAGAGGATCTCGCGTCGGGTTCGCGACCGGAGGGCACCCAAGGTCGCGTCGAGGTCCGTCATCACGGTTGCCCTCCTCGAGCGGAGTCTATTGTTTCGGCGTCTCCCTAAATACGGGAAAGGGGACACAGCCGAGAGGACGGTTATCTGATGACGAAGTACCTCGTGCTCTACCGATCCGGAACGACGGCGCAGGAGCAGATGGCGCAGAGCAGCCCGGAGCAGGCGCAGGCCGGGATGGACGCCTGGACTCAGTGGGCTGGGCAGGCCGGAAGCGCCGTGGTGGATCTCGGCTCGCCGCTGGGCGTCGTCGAGTCGGGCGGCGACACCGGTGACCCGGTCGGCGGATACTCGATCCTCGAGGCGGAGAGCGCCGAGGCGCTGCAGGGCCTGCTGCAAGGGCACCCGCACCGGACGATGGGAGGGACGATCGAGACACTCGAGTTCCTCACCATGCCTGGCATGTGAGGACGTCCGGAAGGAGCCGTGCCCTCTGGCTCAACGCCCTCGGGGCGACCATCGAGGGTGTTTCGCACCACTGAGCCCGGCCGCTAAGGAAAACTCGTCGCGGCGCCGCGGAGGCAACTTCTACCGTGATCCGGGTGACCTTGCCCTTCGATGTGGCCGGCTCCGGTCCACCAGTCGTCCTGCTCCACGCCGGCGTCGCCGACCGTCGGATGTGGGCCGGCCTCCTCCCAGTGCTCGCCGAGCGGTTCCGCGTGCTTGCCCCGGACCTCCCGGGCTACGGCGACGCTCCCCTGTCGCCCGGCAGGTTCTCGAACGTGGCGGAGGTCCTGGCGGTCCTCGACGACCAGGGTCTCGAGAGTGTCGCCCTCGTCGGCGCGTCGTTCGGCGGGCGGGTCGCGCTGGAGGTCGCCACCGCGGCACCTGACCGCGTCGACCGCCTCGTGCTCCTCTGCCCCGGGCTGCGCGGGGTCGCTCCGACCGCCGCTTCGGAGGCGTTCGACGCCCAGGAGGAGCGGCTACTCGAAGCTGGCGACGTCGCCGGAGCGGTCCGGCTCAACGTGGAGACGTGGCTGGGCCCGGAGGCCGACGACAGCGCCCGCGACCTGCTCACTCGGATGCAGCGGCGTGCCTTCGACGTCCAACTCGCCGCCGACGAGTGGTCCGACCCTCCGACGCCGATACGTGACGACGTCGACCTGAGCCGCCTCGCGGTCCCCACCACCGTCCTTCTCGGTGCGCACGACGTCGACTGGCTGCAGCACGCGGCCCGGCAGGTGGCTGCCGGAGTGCCCGGGACCACCCTCGTCGAGCTCGACTGGGCCGGTCACCTGCCGGCGCTCGAGCGGCCGGCGGAGACCGCCGACCTCGTCCTCGACGCCCTCGCTGATAACGCGCTGAAGACATAGCGTCCTCGCATACGGAATCGCCCGAACTGTGGGTAGCCACGACATGAGCGGCTCAGGGCGGGCTGCCTAGTCTCCCGGTCATGCCACCGTCGTCCGGGCCACTCGTCGTCCCCGTCGATCTGTCCGGGCGCCGGGCGCTGGTCACCGGGGCGGCCAGCGGCATCGGGGCCGCCATCGCGCAGAGGCTGGTCGTGGCCGGCGCCGTCGTTCTGGCCGTCGACCGGGACGAGCACGGACTGAAGAACCTCGCCGATCGGCTCGGCTACCCGGCCGTCCAGCCGCTCGCCGCAGACCTCGCCGACCTAGACGCCATCGGCGACCTGCCGACCGACGTCGACATCCTCGTCAACAACGCCGGGATCCAGCACGTGGCGCCGATCGAGCAGTTCCCGCCGGAGACCTTCGAACTGATCCTCCACCTCATGCTCCACGCCCCGTTCCGGCTGGTGCGCCAGTGCCTTCCGCACATGTATGCGTCGGGCTGGGGCCGCGTCGTCAACATTTCGAGCGCCCACGGGCTGCGCGCGAGCGCCTACAAGAGCGCGTATGTGACCGCGAAACACGGCCTGGAGGGACTCTCGAAGGTCATCGCGCTGGAGGGCGCCCCTCACGGCGTGACCAGCAACTGCATCAACCCCGGCTACGTGCGGACCGCGCTCGTCGAGAAGCAGATCGCCGACCAGGCCGCGACGCACGGCATCCCCGAGGAGGAGGTCGTCGAGAAGGTCCTCCTCGAGCACATGGCGGTCAAGCGGCTCGTCGAACCGGAGGAGGTCGCCGAGCTGGCCGTCTTCCTCTGCGGTCCCGCGTCGGCCTCGATCACGGGTGCCTCGCTGACCGTGGACGGCGGATGGACAGCCCACTGACCAGCCCCCGCCGCCGTGGTGCGCGCGCACACGGCAGCGCCGCCTAGACTCCGCGACCATGGCGTCCGGCCCCACCTCCGAGAGCGCGGCTCTCCGGCTGCTGCGGCTCCTGGCCAACAACGGCACGGTCGCGGAGATCACCGTGCTCGACGCGCCGGAGACCGAGCGGGACCTCGCCCTACGCATCCGCGAGGACTTCGACCGCCGACGACGGCGTGAGGCTGAGCTCTCGGCGCTCGTCGAGACCGCCCGCGATCTGGCCTCTCTCAGCGACCCCGACGGGGTCCTCGACGCGATCGTCCGGCGCGCTCGGGCGCTGCTCGGGACCGACCTTGCCTACCTCACCCTCTTCGACGCGGACCGCGGCGACACGTACATGCGGGCGACGGACGGCTCGATCTCAGCCGAGTTCCAGAGCGTCCGGCTCGGACTCGGCGACGGCCTCGGCGGCCTCGCCGCCAAGACGCGCAAGGCCTACTGGACGGCGGACTACTTCTCCGACCATCGCTTCCAGCACACCGGCGTCATCGACCACGCCGTCGCGGACGAGGGCATCGTGGCCATCTGCGGGACGCCGCTCATCGCCGTCGACGACTTCGTCGGTGTCCTCTTCGCCGCCAACCGGTCCCCGCGGCCGTTCAGCCACGACGAGGTCGCGCTCCTCGGCTCGCTGGCGACCCTCGCCGCCGTCTCGATCGTGCAGGTCCGGGCGCTGGCCGAAACCGAACAGGCCCTCGCGGCTCTCTCGGAGGCCCACGACACGGTCCGTCGCCACACCGCCGGTGTCGAGCGAGCCGCGGCCGCTCACGACCGTTTCGCCGACCTCGTCCTCGGTGGTGGCGGCGCCGATGACATCACCAAGGCGCTGGTCGACCTGCTCGGCGGCTGGGCGGTGGTGCTCGACGACGGCGGCGTGCGGCGCAGCGAGGCCGGCGACGCCCCGGCTGGGCCTGCCGACCCGGGCGACCGGGACCCCCTCGCCGACCTTCCGCCAGCGCCCTCGGCGTTCGGCTCCGGGCGGCTCACGCGACACGGCGACCGGTATGCGGTCGGCATCGCCGCGGGGCACGAGCCGCTGGGCCTGCTCGTTCTCGGCGGGCTGCAGCTCGCAGCGGACGACGCGGACCAGCGCACCGTCGAACGAGCGGCGATGGTCACGGCGCTGGTGATGCTCTTCGCCCGACAGGCGGCCCACGCCCAACAGCAGATGCGCACCGATCTCGTCGCCGACCTGGTATCCGGTCGCGGTGACCCCGCTGAGCTCACGACCGCCGCCCGCGCCTACGGACTGGACCCGAACCGGCCGTTCTGTCTGCTGGCCGTCGTCGGTGACGACCCCGCCGGGCGGCGCGCGCTGGTCCTTTCGACGCACGCGGCGGTCGGCGCCCGCGGCATCGTCGGCGAGCACGACGGCGTTGTCGTCGCCCTGGTCTCCGAGACCGGCGCGGGGGCCCTCGCGTCGTCGGTCTCGGCCCGGCTCGGCCGCAGCGGCCGAGCCACCGTTGCTGGCGTCGGTCCCCTCGAGGGGGTGGCTGCCGTGCCTGCAGCGTTCACCGAAGCGGTGCGTACGGTGCGAGCCATGGTGGCGCTCGGCCATACCGGGACGGGTGCGGCCGCTGCCGACCTCGGCTTTGCCGGCCTGGTCGTGGGTTCGGAACCGGACGTCGGCGCATACGTGAAGAGCACGCTCGGGCCGGTGACCGCGTACGACGACGCGCGGGGAACCGACCTCGTCGGCACGCTCGAGGCTTACTTCGCGGCCGGTGGCAGCCCCCGGCACACCGCCACGGCGCTGCACGTCCACGTCAACACCGTGGCGCAGCGCCTGGAACGCATCGGAGCCCTGCTCGGACCCTCCTGGCAGCAGCCCGACCGGGTCCTCGAGATCCAGCTCGCGCTGCGGCTCCGACGGCTCATGCCTCGTTGACACCCGCCGCGTCGAGGCGTCGCTCGATCGCATCGACGACCGCTGCGGTGCCGTCGGGGGCGAAGACCGCCGAGTAGTGGTTGACGTCCTCGAGCGGAGTTACCCGGACGTCCGCCGGCAGCGCCAGCGCGGCGATGCGGCCCTCGTCGTACAGACCCTGCGGCTCGTTCTGGAGCCCGCGCGCCGCCCAGAGGAACTCGGTCGGCAGTCCGGCGGCCACCGCCTTGGCCGCCCCGGCGTGGGTCTCCTCGTGGGCGAGCGTGCCGGCGCCGTCGGCGCGGATCGCCTCCAGGACGCACGAGCTGACCCACTCCCCGTCCTCCGTCTCGACCAGGTCGTGCAGGACGTACCGGCGAGCTTCAGGGCCCTGCGGCCCGTCCAGGATCGGACCGAGGGCGGGGTGCGCGCGCCAGAAGTCGAGGTACGCGTCGGGGCTGGAGAACCGCATGCTGAGCCTGGTCATCGCCGGGCCGATGATCGCCGTCAGTGCGGCGTCGATGTCGAGGCCCGCGGGAGGCGGGAACGCGAACCCCCCGTCGATGAGCACCGACCCGGCCGCTCGTTCAGGGGCGCGGGAACTGGCCAACGCCGTGACGAAGGCGCCCATCGAGTGGCCCACGAGCACCGGCCGGACCCCGAAGACGTCGGCGATGGCTAGGACGTCGTCGGCGTGCGTGCCCAGGCCGTACGGTCCGGACGCGGTGCGGCTGCACGCGCGGCCGCGAAGGTCCGGTGCGAGGAACCGGACGCTGCCCGGACCTCGGCGACGGAACAGCTCCTCCGCGACACAGAGCCAGCTGAGCCCGTTCGCGGTGATGCCGTGGACCGCGACGACCACCGGGGACTGCGGCCCCGGTTCCCCGACGCTCAGGTCGTGGATGTCGAGGT
>DATLPT010000068.1:0-13598 GCA_035535635.1 Lapillicoccus sp.
CGGTGCTCCGCCGGATCTGGTACCTCCTGGTCCTCGTCGCGGTGCTGGCCTACCCGTTCGTCAACGCAGCGTGGCACAGCTACGTCACGGCGTACGTCGGCGAGCAGCCGCCCGGGCCGCTCTACCCCTTGGTCAGCATCCTCACCGCCATCCTCGTCGGGGCGCTCTTCATCGGCATCTGGCACCTCTTCCTCAGGCTGACCCACTGGGTCACGGCGCGGCTGGCGCGCCGCGTCGTGCGGGTCGCCATCGCCCGGGTCGTCGCGACGGTCGTGACGGTCCTCATCGTCGCCGGGGTGCTCGACCAGGTCGTCATCCGCGGTCTCCTTCTCGCGGCGGCGGAGCAGGCGGCCGCCATCAACGCCTCGACCCCGGCCGGCGTCTTCAACCCCGCCTCGCCGATGCGGTCGGGCGGGCCGAACTCGCTGGTGTCCTTTGACCGCGTCGGCGCCGACGGAAAGACCTTCCTGTCGTCGGGGCCGAACGCCGCCCGGATCAGCGTGGTCACCCGTGACGAAGAGGCGATGGAGCCGATCCGGATCTTCGCCAGCGTCGACAAGGAGCGCAACCTCGAGGACACCAAGAACCTCGTCATGGCCGAGCTCGACCGCACCAAGGCGTGGGAGCGGTCGGCGATCCTGGTCGTCACGTCGACGAGCACAGGGTTCGTCAACGAGTGGGCGGCGGAGTCGTTCGAGTACCTGCTCCACGGGAACAGCGCCATCGTCACGATGCAGTACTCCACCCTGCCCTCGGCCCTCGGCCTGCTCACCGCCCGTGACCAGCCGCCCAAGGTCGGCCGCCTGCTCTTCAAGGCGGTCGCCGCCAAGGTGGCGTCGCTGCCGCAGAACGCGCGACCGAAGCTCTACACCGGTGGCGAGTCCCTCGGTGCCTACGGCGGCAACGGAGCGTTCGAGTCCCCGGACGACATGCTTGCCCAGGTCGACGGCGCCCTATGGACTGGGACGCCGTCGTTCACCCCGAACCACGAGACCCTCACCGACCAGCGGACCTTCGGTTCAACGGTGGTGAACCCGACAGTCGGCAACGGGGTCCACTTCCGGTTCGCGAGCAACGAGGCCGAGATCACTGCGGACGAGTACGGCCACGCGTTCGGACCGTGGAACGCGCCCAGAGTGGTCTACCTCCAGCACGACTCCGACCCGGTCGTCTGGTGGTCGACCGACCTCATCTTCAACACCCCGGAGTGGCTGCTCGAGACCCGCGAACCCGGCACCCCGATGAGCTACATGTCGTGGATGCCGTTCGTCACCTTCTGGCAGGTGACCGCCGACATGGCGATGTCCAACACGGTCAAGGGCGGGTACGGTCACCGCTACTTCGAGACCGAGACGGTGCCCGCGTGGGCCGGCATCTTCGGGATGGACCCGACCGCCGACTACTCCCGGATCGAAGCGGCCATCAAGGAGGCCAACGAGGGCGCCACGGGCTAGCCGGCGGTGAGGCCGGGCTGCGGCACCGAAAGCCGCGCGAGCCGCTTGCGCCCGAGCGACTAGGGTCGCTCACCATGGAAACCGCCGAGATCGCGCGTCGCTGGCTGGCGTTCTTCGAGGACAACGGCCACGCCGTCGTCCCCAGCGCGCCGCTGCCCTACGACGACCCGAACCTGCTGTTCGTCGTGGCCGGGATGGTTCCCTTCGTGCCCTACTTCAGCGGCCTCGAGACCCCGCCCTGGCCGCGCGCGGCCTCGGTGCAGAAGTGCGTCCGGACGCCCGACCTCGACGAGGTCGGCAAGACCAGCCGGCACGGCACGTTCTTCCAGATGAACGGCAACTTCTCGTTCGGTGACTACTTCAAGCACGAGGCCATCGCGTATGCGTGGGAGCTGCTGACCGGGACGGTCCAGGACGGCCGCTACGGACTCGACCCCGACAAGCTCTGGGCCAGCGTCTACGAGGACGACGACGAGGCCGAGGCGCTCTGGCTCGAGCTGACCGACATCCCCAAGGAGCGGATCGTCCGACGCGACCGGCTCGACAACTACTGGCACATGGGCATCCCCGGCCCCGGCGGCCCGTGCAGCGAGATCTTCGTCGACCGCGGCCCGGAGTACGGCCCGGAGGGTGGCCCAAGTGTCGACGAAGACCGGTACATGGAGATCTGGAACCTCGTCTTCACGGAGTTCGAACTCGGCGCGGTTCGCAGCAAGGCCGACTTCGACGTCCTCGGGCCGTTGCCCAAGAAGAACGTCGACACCGGCATGGGTCTGGAGCGCATCGCCAGCGTGATGCAGGGCGTCGACAACCTTTACGAGATCGACGAGGTATGGCCGGTCCTCGACCGCGCCGCGGAGATGACCGGCAAGCGCTACGGCGCGATTCCCAGCCACGTGGCCGCGCAGAGCAGCCCGGACGACGTCCGGCTGCGCGTCGTGGCGGACCACGTCCGGTCCTGCCTCATGCTCATCGGCGACGGAGTGACGCCGAGCAACGAAGGCCGCGGCTACGTCCTGCGCCGGATGCTCCGCCGGGCGGTCCGTTCGATGCGGCTGCTGGGTTGGCAGGACGCCGATCCGTGCCTTCCCTACCTGCTGCCGGTGTCGATGGAGCGGATGAGCACGACCTACCCCGAGCTGCGCACCGACTTCGACCGGATCAGCCAGGTTGCGTACGCGGAGGAGGAGGCCTTCCGTCGCACTCTGGCCTCCGGGACGACGATCCTCGACACCGCGGTCGCGCGGGTCAAGGCGGCCGGAGACCAGCGGCAGGAGCTGAGCGGGGCGCAGGCCTTCGCGCTGCACGACACGTACGGGTTCCCCATCGACCTGACCCTCGAGATGGCCGCCGAGCACGGCGTCGCCGTCGACGAGGCCGGGTTCCGCCGGCTCATGCAGGAGCAGAGGGACCGGGCGAGGGCCGACGCCAAGTCGCGCAAGCAGGGACACGTCGACACGACGGTCTACCGGCGCATCGTCGACGACCTCGGTCGCGCCGTCGAGTTCACCGGGTACGACGAGGTCGTCTCCGAGGGGCGCGTCGCCGCGATCGTCCGGGACGGCGAGGGCGTCGAGGCGGCGCAGCCGGGTGACGACATCGAGGTCGTCCTCGACCGCACGCCGTTCTACGCCGAGGGCGGCGGTCAGCTCGCCGACGGCGGGCGCATCGAGCTCGACAACGGCGCGGTCCTCGAGGTTCGCGACGTCCAGTCGCCGATCGCCGGGGTCATCGCGCACCGCGCGACCGTCGTGCTCGGCGAGGTGGTCCCGGGCGCGCTCGCGCAGTCGGAGGTCGACATTGAGCGGCGCAAGTCGATCTCGCGTGCGCACACGGCGACGCACATGGTGCACAAGGCGATCCGGGAGGCGCTCGGCGACACCGCGACGCAGGCCGGGTCCGAGAACGCACCCGGCCGGTTCCGGTTCGACTTCACGGCGCAGTCGGCGGTTCCGAAGACAGTGCTGCGGGACGTCGAAGCGCGGGTGAACGCGCTGCTCCTTGACGACCTGCCGGTGACGGCGGAGGTCATGACGCAGCAGCAGGCCCGTGACGCCGGCGCTATGGCTCTGTTCGGTGAGAAGTACGGCGACGCGGTCCGGGTCATCTCGGTCGGCGAGTGGGCCCGCGAGCTGTGCGGCGGCACGCACGCCCAGCGCTCGGGCCAGCTCGGCGTCGTCAAGCTGCTCGGCGAGTCGTCGATCGGCTCAGGCGTCCGGCGCGTCGAGGCGCTCGTCGGCGCGGACGCATACTCCTTCCTGGCGCGGGAGCACGCCATCGTCGGGCAGCTCACGGAGGCGCTGCAGGCTCGGCCAGAGGAGCTCCCGGAGCGGGTCTCCGGCATCCTCACCCGGCTCAAGGACGCCGAGCGGGAGATCGCGGCAACGCGGCAGGAGAAGGCGCTCGGGGCGGCGGCGGGGCTGGTGTCCAGCGCGCGCGACTTCGGTGGCGTGGCTCTGGTCACCCACGACGCCGGGGACCTCCCGGCCGACGCCCTGAGGACGCTCGTCCTCGACGTCCGCAACCGGCTCGGTGCCGACCGGGCGGCGACCGTGGCCATGGCCTCGGCCCCCAAGGGCCGCCCGGTGGTCGTCGTCGCGACCAACGCCGGGGCGCGCGAGGCCGGAGTGACCGCCGGTGCGCTGGTCCGGAGCGCTGCGCAAGTCCTCGGCGGCGGAGGCGGCGGCAAGGACGATCTCGCCCAGGGCGGCGGCACCGACCCGGCGAAGGTCTCCGCGGCCCTGGGATCGGTGGAGGACGCGTTGCGGAGCCGGATCGGCTGACGGCGCGCTCGGCGAGTCGGCACGCCGCTCCTGTGGTTGCATGAGGTGGTGCGAGCGGGAGTTCGCCTCGGGATCGACGTGGGCTCGGTGCGCGTGGGACTCGCGTCCACCGACCCCTCGGGCCTGCTCGCGTCGCCCGTCGAGACGGTTCCGCGGGACTCGTCGTCGGCCCGCACCGACCTGGCCCGCATCGTCGCCGTCGCCGGGGAGCTGGAGGCGATGGAGGTCATCGTGGGGCTGCCGCGACACCTCTCGGGCGTCGAGGGGGAGGCCGCGAAGCAGGCTCGTGCGTATGCGGCTGAGCTGGCCCGCGCGCTCGGCCCGATCCCGGTCCGGTTGGTCGACGAGCGCTTGACCACGGTCGAGTCGCACCGCAGACTACGCGAGAGCGGAGTGGCAGGCCGTTCACAACGCGGGGTCGTCGACCAGACGGCCGCGGTGCTCATCCTTCAGTCCGCGCTCGACGGGGAGCGTGCCTCGGGACGTGCGCCCGGCAGTAGGGTCGACCCTCTGCGGCGGCGCCCCCGACAGAAGGACCGAGCATGACCGACCGACGCGACCGCGCGTCCGGGAACGGCGACCATGTCGTCTTCGACTCGGTCGACGACCCGCGAGCGGTCGCCTACGACAACGGTTACGACCGGTACGACTACGACCACGTCGACGGCCACGACGACCCCGGCTACGACCCCTTCGACGAGCCGGTGGTTCCCGAACGGCGGCGGAGCGACCGGCACGTCCAGAAGAAGCGGCGCAAGACCCGAGCCGTGCGTCGGCTGCTCGTGTTGGTCGTCGCGCTGGCCCTGATCGGCGCGGCGGCGTTCGCCGCGGTCACCGTCCTCCGGCCGGCGTTCTCGGGGTTCGGCGGCGACACCGACTACCCGGGCCCCGGCACCAGCGAGGTCCAGGTCACCGTCAACCCGGGGGACACGGGCCGGGCCATCGCCCAGACGCTCTTCGCCGCCGGGGTGGTCAGGACGGCGAAGGCGTTCACGGACGCCGCCGCCGACAACCCGGCCAGCGGCGGCATCCAGCCGGGCGCGTACACCCTGAAGAAGGAGATGAAGGCGTCCGACGCGGTCACGGTGCTCGCCAACCCGGCCAACCGCACCGTCCCGATGGTCACCGTCCCCGAGGGCCGCTGGAAGTCGGAGGTGTTCGCCATCCTGTCCAAGGCGAGCGGGAAGCCGGTCGCTGACTACGAGGCGGCGGCCAAGGACGCGACCGCCCTGGGGTTGCCCGCCTCGGCGAACGGGAACGTCGAGGGGTACCTGTTTCCGTCCACGTACGAGTTCGCCAAGGACTCCTCGCCGGTGGAGCAGCTTCGGACGCTGGTCCAGAAGACCGTCACCACCCTGGGCGCTCAGGGTGTCTCCCCGGACGACATGGAGAAGACGGTCATCACCGCGAGCATCCTCGAGGCGGAGGGCCGCAAGGCCGAGGACCGCGGGAAGATGGCCCGGGTGATCCTCAACCGGCTGGCCAAGAACATGCCGTTGCAGATGGATTCCACCGTCAACTACGGCGTGCAGAAGCGCGCCGTGACCACGACCGACGCCGAGCGGGCGGACAAGAACCCCTACAACACCTACCTCAACCCCGGCCTGCCGGTCGGTCCCATCAACAGCCCGAGCGCCTCCGCGATCGAGGCGGCGCAGCATCCGGTGGACGGCGACTGGCTGTTCTTCGTGACGGTCAACCCGGAGACGGGTGAGACCAAGTTCGCGACGACGAACGAGCAGCACGACCAGTTCGTCAAGGAGTTCCAGACCTGGTGCCAGGCGAACCAGGGCAAATGCTGACCGATGGCTGAGCGGGCCGCCGTTCTCGGCTCGCCCATCGCCCACTCGCTCTCACCGGCTCTGCACACTGCGGGCTACCGTGCGCTCGGGCTGGACGACTGGGAGTACAGCCGATCAGACGTCGCGGAGGACCAGCTGGTCGCCTTCGTGGCCTCCCTCGGTCCGGAGTGGCGTGGGCTGTCGCTGACCCGCCCGCTCAAGGAGGTCGCCTTCGAGGTGGCCGCGACGGTGTCGAACGTCGCCCGGGAGACCGGGTCGATCAACACGCTGCTGCGCCGGGCCGACGGCGGCTGGGACGCCGACAACACCGACGTCGTCGGCGTGGTGCGGGCGCTGGCCGAGGCGGGCGTGGACCGCGCCGAGCGGCCGGTCGTCCTCGGCTCCGGGGCCACCGCCCGTTCGGTCGTCGCGGCCTTCGTCGCCATGGGCGCCCGCCGGGTCGACTTCATGGTCCGGGGGGAGATCCGGGCCGCCACGCTGGCCCAGGCCCAGGCGGCGGGGCTCGTCGTCGGTCACCGCGACCTCGGCGACTGGCCCGCCGGCGTCGACGTCGTCGTGTCCACCGTCCCGGGCAGCCGGGCCGAGCCGGCGGCGACCCTACCGCCCGGAGGCGGCGCGGTCCTCGATGTCGTCTACGGCACCCCGAGCGCGTTCACCGACGTGGCGGGCCGGCAGGGGTATGCGGTGGTGCCGGGGGTGACGATGCTGCTGCACCAGGCGGCCGAACAGTTCCGGCTGATGACCGGCCGGGACGCCCCGCTCGAGGCGATGCGCGCGGCCCTCGGCCCGGTGCTCGCGTGACCGTCGCAGCCGCCGTACCGGCGCCGTGGTGGCTCGTGGCGCTCGTGACCGCGGTAGGTGCGGGGGTCGGCTGGCTCCTCGCGCGGGAGCTGGGCACCGGCGAGTACCGGCTCGAGGACGAGGTCGACCGGCCGCTGCCCGGGCCCAGGGCCGCCCTGGCCGTCGCCGTCCCGGTGCTGTGGGGCGTCCTGGCCTGGCGGCTCGGCGGCCTCTCTCACGGAGCGGCGCTGCCGGCATACCTGCTCCTGGCCTGGGCCGGGGTGGCCCTGCTCTGGATCGACGTCGACGTGCACCGGCTCCCGGAGGGGCTGACGCTGCCGGTGATCCCCGTGCTGGTGGTGCTGCTCGCCGTCGCTTCCGCGACCACTGGTGACTGGGGAGCGCTGCTGCGCGCCGTCCTCTGCGGGGCGGCCGGCTGGCTCGTGTATGCGGTGCTGGCCTTCGTCGTGCCAAGCGGGCTGGGCCTGGGCGACGCCACGCTCGGCGGGCTGGTGGCGCTGCCGCTGGGGTACCTGGGGTGGGGTGTCCCGATCGTCGGGTTCGTGGTGGCGTACCTCGTCTCGGGGGCCGTCGCCCTGGTCGGGCTGGCGACCCGCCGACTGTCGTTGCGCAGCCACATCGCCTTCGGGCCGTTCATCGTCGTCGGCGCGCTGGTGGCGCTACTGGTGCGGTTCCAGCCGGTCTAGCGTCGCGGACGGCCCGGCGTCGCGTGGTGGCGTGCGTGGCAAGATCGCCGCATGCTCCGTTGGCTGACCGCCGGTGAGTCGCACGGGCCGGCGCTCGTCGCGGTGCTGGAGGGGCTCCCCGCGGGCGTCTACGTGACCAGTGGCGACGTCGCGGCGGCGCTGGCGCGCCGGCGGCTCGGGTTCGGTCGGGGCGGCCGGATGGCCTTCGAGCGGGACGAGGTGGAGTTCCTCGGCGGCCTGCGCCACGGGCTCACGCTGGGGTCGCCGGTGGCGATCCGCATCGGCAACACCGAGTGGCCCAAGTGGGAGACGGTGATGAGCCCTGATCCCGTCGAGGCCGTGGCGCTCGCCGCGGCGGACGACGTCAACGCCGAGAAGGAGATCGCCCGGAACCGGCCGCTGACCCGGCCCCGGCCCGGCCACGCCGACCTCGTGGGGATGCAGAAGTACGGGTTCGAGGACGCCCGCCCGGTGCTCGAGCGGGCCTCGGCCCGGGAGACCGCGGCGCGGGTCGCGCTGGGCTCGGTGGCCGCCGCCTTTCTCAGCCAGGCGTACGGCATCCGCCTGGTGTCCCACACCGTCGCGATCGGCACCGCCGGCGTCGGCCCGGATGCCGAGCTCCCCGCGCCGGACGACGTGGAGCGGCTCGACGCCGACCCGGTGCGGAGTCTCGATGCGGCCGGCTCGGCGGCGATGGTGGCCGAAGTGGAGGCGGCGAAGAGGGACGGCGACACCCTCGGCGGGGTCGTCGAGGTCGTCGCGTACGGTCTGCCCCCCGGGCTGGGGTCGCACGTCCACTGGGACCGCCGCCTCGACGCGCAGCTGGCGGCCGCGCTGATGGGCATCCCGGCCATCAAGGGGGTCGAGGTGGGGGACGGGTTCACGACGGCCCGGCGGCGCGGGTCCGAGGCGCACGACGAGATGAGGAGAGATGACCGTGGGGTCATCCGGCGCCGCTCGGGAAGGGCCGGAGGGACCGAAGGCGGCATGTCGACCGGCGAGACCCTCCGCGTGCGGGCGGCGATGAAGCCGATCTCCACGGTGCCGCGCTCGCTCGACACGGTCGACATCGCCGGCGACGACCAGGCCAAGGCCATCCACCAGCGGTCCGACGTCTGCGCGGTGCCGGCGGCGGGTGTCGTCGCCGAGGCCATGGTCGTGCTGGTCCTGGCCCAGGCGTGCGTCGAGAAGTTCGGCGGCGACAGCCTCCGGGAGACGGCCCGCAACTACCAGGGGTACCTCGATGCCATCCCCCAACGGTTGCGGTCATGGTGACCCTGCTGCCGTGGTGAGCGAGAACCGTCCCGTTGCGGTCGTCGTCGGCCCGCCCGGCTCCGGGAAGACGGTGACCGGGCTCGCCCTCGCCGCTCTGCTCGGCGTGCCCTTCCACGACACCGACGAGGCGATCGTCCGGGAGACCGGGCGGAGCATCGCCGACATCTTCGTCGAGGACGGGGAGGCGGCCTTCCGGTCGCTGGAGCGTGTCGAGATGACCCGCGCACTGGCCGAGGAGCGTGGCGTCGTAGCCCTCGGCGGCGGGGCGCCGGTCCAGCCGGGCGCGGCGGAGCTCCTCGCGGGCCACACCGTGGTCTTCCTCGACGTGGGCATCGCCGACGCGTCCAAGCGGATCGGGTTCGACCAGTCCCGGCCACTCCTCGCCGTCAACCCGCGTGCGTCGTGGGTGGCCATGATGAACGTCCGTCGCCCGACCTATGAGGCTGTGGCTACGCTCCGGGCCGACACGGTGGGCCGGACCCCGGAGGAGGTCGCCGCCGACGTGGCCGGCCGGCTCGCGGTCCTGGGACCCGGTGGCGGGGCCGGACGGTGAACGGTCCCCTCACGAGCATCCCCGTCGGGACCGGCGCCGACGCATACGAGGTGGTCGTCGGCCACGGGGTGGTCGACGCCGTCCTGCCGCTGCTCGGCGAGGCGGTCCAGCGGGTACTCCTCGTCCATCCGCCGACGCTCGCGATCTGGGCCCAGCGTCTCGCCGAGGCCGCTCGCGAGGCCGGGCTCGACGCCTACCTCGCCGTCGTCCCCGACGCCGAGGAGGCCAAGAGCGCTCCCGTCGCGGCGGAGCTGTGGGCCGCGCTCGGGCAGGCGGGGTTCACCCGGACCGACGCCGTCGTGGGCGTCGGCGGCGGCACGGTGACCGACCTCGCGGGGTTCGTCGCGGCGACGTGGCTGCGCGGGGTCCGGGTCGTCCAGGTCCCGACGACGCTGCTCGGCATGGTCGACGCCGCGGTCGGCGGGAAGACCGGCATCAACACGATCGAGGGCAAGAACCTCGTCGGCGCCTTCCACCCGCCGGCCGGCGTGCTCTGTGACCTCGACGCCCTGTCGACACTGCCCCATCCCGATCTCGTCGCCGGCATGGCCGAGGTCGTCAAGTGCGGGTTCATCGCCGACCCACGTATCCTCGAGCTCGTCGAGGCCGATCCCGCCGCCGCCGTCGACGTCGAGGGCCCGTTCGTGCGCCAGCTCGTCGAGCGGGCGATCCAGGTCAAGGCCGATGTCGTCACCGCCGACCTGCGCGAGGCGGCGCTGCGTGAGGTGCTCAACTACGGACACACCTTCGGGCACGCGATCGAGCAGGTCGAGGGGTACCGCTGGCGGCACGGCGAGGCGGTCAGCGTCGGCATGACGTATGCGGCGGAGCTCGGCCGGCTCTCCGGTCATCTCGCCGACGACGTCGTCGAGCGCCACGGGTCGGTGCTGAGCAGCCTCGGACTGCCGGTGTCGTATGTCCCGGACCGGTGGGAAGAGCTGCTGGCGGCGATGCGCCGCGACAAGAAGTCGCGGGGGTCGCGCCTGCGGTTCGTCGTGCTCGACGACGTCGCCAAGCCGGTCCGGCTGGAAGGGCCGCCGGAAGAGATGCTGCGCGACGCATACCGTCTCGTGTCGGGCTGACCCTTCACACGAACCGCACAGGAACCGCAGAGGACTCGCATGGCCGACTGGACGACTCTCTTCCCATGACGACGAGACGCACTGACGACAGCGCCGACCGCCACGCCGCCCTCACCGACGCCGTCTCCCGGCCCGAGGCCGACTGGGTCGACGACCACGGCCGCGAGATCGAGGACCACGACCGCGGTCTCCTCTTCGATCTGGGCACGATGAACCGACGCCGGGCCCTCGGCCTCATCGGCGGGGTCGGCGCCCTCGCCGCCCTGGCCGCCTGCGGCACGACCACCGGGTCGACGTCGACTGGTACCTCGTCGTCGTCGTCGTCGTCGTCCGGGAGCGCCTCCTCCGGCTCGTCCTCCAGCTCCAGCGCCGACGGAACCCTCACGGAGGTGCCGGACGAGACCGCCGGCCCGTACCCGGGCGACGGCTCCAACGGGGCCAACGTGCTCGACGACTCCGGCATCGTCCGGTCCGACATCCGGTCCAGCTTCGGGTCGTCCACGACGACCGCGCAGGGCGTCCCGCTGACCATCAAGCTGACCGTCCGCGACACCTCCACCGGCTCCGCCAAGGCCGGCGCCGCGGTCTACCTGTGGCACTGCGACCGCGACGGCCAGTACTCGATGTACTCGCGGAACATCACCAACGAGAGCTACCTGCGCGGCGTCCAGGAGACCGACTCCACCGGCACCGTCACCTTCACGTCGATCTACCCGGCCTGCTACGACGGGCGTTGGCCGCACATCCACTTCGAGGTCTACTCCAGCGTCGCCGACGCCACCTCGTCCGGCCCCATCGTCAAGACGTCCCAGATCGCCCTGCCCAAGGAGGCCTGCGAGGCGGTGTATGCGACGGACGGCTACTCCGCGAGCGTGCAGAACCTCTCGCGGGTGTCGCTGCAGACCGACAATGTCTTCCGCAACGACGCCGGCATCCACCAGATCGCGACGATGTCGGGGGACGTCGCCTCCGGCTACACGGCGGCTCTGACCGTCGGCGTGTGACCGGCAAGGTCCTGTGGTTGGGTCGACTCATGACCGGCGCGCAGCCCACCGGGGACATGGTCGACCTCTCCACGCACAGCGCGGCCACCGGTGGGTCGCCGCACCTGCGGGGGTATGCGGTCCGGCCGCCGGGCGACGAACGGCTGCCCGGCGTCGTGGTCATCCACGAGATCTTCGGGCCCGACGACGTGAACAAGCGGTCGGCCGACCGGATGGCGGCGTTGGGGTACTCCGTGATCCTGCCGGACCTGTTCACCGAGGGCGGCCCACGCAAGTGCCTCAAGGCGACTTTCCAAGCCCTGCGGAGCGGCCACGGCCGTGCCTTCCAGGACATCGCCGCGGCCCGGCAGTGGTTGATCGACCGGGAGGACGCGACGGGGGATGTCGGGATCATCGGCTACTGCATGGGGGGCGGCTTCGCGCTGATGTGCGCGGCCCCGAGTCGCGGGTTCCAGGTCAGCTCGGTCAACTACGGCCAGCTGCCGCCGACTCCGGAGGTGCTGCAAGGCGCCTGTCCGGTCGTCGCGAGCTACGGCGCCCGCGACCGCGGCAACGAGGAGGTGCCGGCCAAGCTCGAGTACCACCTGACCCGACTCGGGGTACCGCACGACGTCAAGCAGTACCCGAACGCCGGCCACGCGTTCCTCAACGACGACGACATCGGACCGTGGTGGCTCCAGCCCCTGTTCCGGCTCGGTCATGCGGGGCCGGAGCCGGAGTCGGCCGCCGACGCCTGGCGGCGGATCGACGCGTTCTTCGGGGAGCACCTGCGCCGGTAGACTCGTCGGCTGGCGTACCGGCATACCTGAGAAAGCGAAACCCCTTGGCCTCGACGAACGACCTCAAGAACGGCATGGTGCTCAACATCGACGGGCAGCTGTGGTCCGTCGTCGAGTTCCAGCACGTCAAGCCCGGAAAGGGCCCGGCCTTCGTGCGGACCAAGCTCAAGGCGGTCCTGTCCGGCAAGGTCGTCGACAAGACGTTCAACGCGGGCACCAAGGTCGACACGGCCAACGTCGACAAGCGGACGATGCAGTACCTCTACAAGGACGGGTCGGAGTTCGTCTTCATGGACACCGACACGTACGACCAGATCCACGTGCAGTCCGACACCGTCGGGTCCGCCGCCGACTACATGCTGGAGAACCAGAACGCCATCGTCGCTACCCACGACGGCACCCCGCTCTACGTCGAGCTGCCCGCCTCCGTGGTCCTCGAGATCACGCACACCGACCCGGGCCTGCAGGGGGACCGCTCGACCGGCGGCACGAAGCCGGCCACCCTCGAGACGGGGGCGCAGATCGCCGTACCGCTGTTCCTCGAGACCGGTACCAAGGTGAAGGTCGACACCCGCGACGGGTCCTATCTGGGGCGCGTCAACTGACCGGTGGCCGCTCGTTCCAAAGCCCGTAAACGCGCGCTGGACCTGCTCTTCGAGGCCGACCAGCGGCGCATCAATGCGGGGGCTCTCCTAGCCGACCGTCAGGACAACCCCGGCGACCAGCCGCCGCTCAATCCCTACACGGTCGAGATCGTCGAGGGCGTCGTCGTGCACTGGGCGGAGATCGACGAGCTGCTCACGACGTACTCGCACGGGTGGACGCTGCCCCGCATGCCCGGCGTGGACCGGTCGATCCTCCGGCTCGGCGCGTGGGAGGTCGTCTGGAACGACCAGGTGCCGGACGGGGTGGCCATCAGCGAAGCGGTCGAGCTGGCTCGAACCCTCTCGACCGACGACTCGCCGTCGTTCGTCAACGGCCTCCTCGCCCGGCTCGCCGAGGTCAAGCCCACACTCGTGTGAGCGCGGTCAGGAGCCGAGAGCCAGGCTGAGCCGGCTGGCCTTTCCCGCCAGGCCGACGCCGTAGCAGGCCAGGTCCGGGGCGCACGACAGCGTGGTCCATCCTCCGGTGTCGATCTGCCGCCACGACCGGCCGGCGTCGAGCGAGATGTCCGATCCCGTTGGCCCGACCGCGATGGCCACCCGGAGCACGGAGACCCAGGCGGCCGCGGTCCGCAGGCCGCCGGGCATCGAGCGCGACTCCTGCCAGGTCTGCCCACCGTTGTCGGTGTAGGCAGCGGTATGCGCCGGCGACCCCAGCGCGTCGATGTCGCCGCCGACCGCGATCCCGTTTCGCTCGTCCCGGAACTGCGCCGCGAA
>DATLPT010000069.1:0-17252 GCA_035535635.1 Lapillicoccus sp.
GCGGCGTCCCACGGCGCCTGCAGGAAGGAGAAGTTGAACGCGGTGTGCAGCTCGTCCGGGCGGACGTAGCGCGCGAGGCGCTCGGCCGACCCCACCCAGGCCTCGGCGACGAACATGCGGTCGTCGCCGTACTCGTCGAACAGATCGCGCCACGTCCGGTAGATCGCGTGCACCTCGTCCCGCCCCTCGAACGGGTGCTGGCCCTCGGGGAAGCCGGCCTTGATCCGCTCCTGCGTCGGCAGGTCGGCCGCGACGCCGCCGATGACCGAGGGGTCCTTGGCCAAGAGGTGCGCGACGTCGATCCGGAACCCGTCCACGCCGCGGTCCGACCAGAACCGCAGCGTGGTGAGGAAGTCCGCCCGTACTTCCTCGTTGGCCCAGTTGAGGTCCGGCTGCTCGGGCGCGAAGAGGTGGAGGTACCAGTCGCCGTCGCCGAGCGGCCCCCACGCGGGGCCGCCGAAGAACGACCGCCAGTCGGTCGGCGGTTCCGCGCCGGCGGGGCCGTTGCCGCGCCGGATCATGTAGCGGTTCCGCGGCGCGGACCCCGGTGGCGAGGCCACGGCCTCGCGGAACCACGCGTGCCGGTTCGACGTGTGGTTCGGGACGATGTCGACGATGAGCTTGATGCCGTTGCCGTGGAGCACGGAGACCAGCTCGTCGAAGTCCTCGAGCGTGCCCAGCTCCGGGGCGACCGCGCGGTAGTCGTCGACGTCATAGCCGCCGTCCGCGAGCGCCGACGGGTAGAACGGGCTGAGCCATACCGCGTCCACGCCCAGACGGTTCAGGTGGTCCGTGTGCTCGAGGATCCCGCGAAGGTCGCCGATCCCGTCGCCGTTGGCGTCGGCGAAGCTGCGCGGGTAGATCTGGTAGACCACCGCCTGCCGCCACCAGTTCCGGTCCGGGGTCACGAGACTGCCAGGGCTCACGAGAGACCACGCTATCGACGTCCGCCGAGGCCCCAAGGGCCCGGTCCGGCAGGTGACTGGACGGCATACTCGGCCTGGTGAGGACGTCGTGAGGTCGCCCGAACGTGCGGTATACCTGCTCACTGCCCTCGTCTCCGGTGGCGTCCGCGACGTCGTCCTCGCCCCCGGCTCCCGTTCGGCGGGGCTCGCGGTCGCCCTGTATGCCGCGGACGTCGCCGGCGACGTACGGCTGCACGTGCGAGTCGACGAGCGGACCGCCGCCTTTCTCGCTCTCGGACTCGCCGCGGGCTCCCGCTCGCCGGTCGCCGTAGTGACGACGTCCGGGACGGCGGTGGGCAACCTGCTGCCCGCCGTGATGGAGGCCGCACACTCCGGCCGCCGGCTCGTGGTGCTCGCCGCCGACCGCCCGGCCGCGATGCGAGGCACCGGCGCCAACCAGACGACGCGGCAGAACGGGATCTTCGGAGTGTTCGCCCCCTGCTTCGACCTGGGCGTCGACGCCGGCGCGGATGACCTCGAGGCCGCCGCCGAGGTCGCCACCCGGCGGCGCGGCCCCACCCATCTCAACGTCCAGCTGGAGGAGCCGCTGCTGCCCGACGCCGAGCCGTGGTGGCCGGGAGCGAGGGCGCGCGCGGAGACCGGGCCCGATACCAAGCCCCGGGGCGCCGGAACCCGCCGTCCGGGTGTCGAGGTGCTTCGTCGGGGCAAGCGGACCCTCGTCATCGCGGGCGACGACAGCGGCTCGGCGGCGCGGATCCTCGCCGAACGGGCCGGCTGGCCGCTGCTCGCCGAGCCGACGTCCGGCGCTCGCGTGGGCGTCAACGCGATCCGCACCTACCGTCTCCTCCTCAGTGGCGAACTCGCTCAGCACGTCGAGCGCGTCGTTGTGCTCGGCCACCCGACCCTCTCCCGGCCCGTCACGCGGCTGATCTCCCGCGAGGACGTCGAGGTGGTCGCGGCGCCCGGACCCGGTGGCGTCGTGACCGATCCCGGCCGGGTCGCCCGGCATCTCGGCCTCGTCCCGACGGTGTCCGACGCGGCGCCGACCGCCGACGACCAGGACTGGCTTGACTCCTGGCGGGTCGCCGACGACGCCCTGTCCGCCCGGGTCGACGAGCTGGTGGACGGGCTGCCAGAGCTCGACGCGCTGCATGTCGCCCGCGAGGTCGCGGCCGCCGTCGGCCCCTACGCGACCCTCGTCGCCGGGTCGTCGAACCCCGTCCGCGACCTCGACCTCATGACCGTGCCGTACCCGCCGCACGAGCACCGCTTCGTCGTCGGGAACCGCGGCCTCGCCGGCATCGACGGCACCGTCTCCAGCGCCGTGGGCGTCGCGCTCGGCCGTCGCGAGGCCTCGCGGACGCTGGCGCTCCTCGGAGACGTGACGTTCCTCCACGACGCGAACGGCCTGGTCATCGGACCCGGTGAGCCGCGACCGGACCTCACCCTCGTCGTCGTCAACGACGACGGCGGGTCGATCTTCGCCACCCTCGAGCAGGGTGCCGATCCGTACGCGGCGGCCTTCGAGCGGGTGTTCGGCACGCCGCACGGAGTCGACCTGGAGGCGCTCTGCGCCGCGACGCATACGGCATACACCCGCGTCGACACCGTGGCGGCACTGCGCACGGCCCTGGCCCGAGCACCCGGCGGCATCCACGTCGTAGAGGCGCGCGTCGACCGGGCCCGGCGCCGCGCCACGAACGCCGCGATCACTGCGCTGGCCCGCGCCCAGGGACAATCGAGGGGATGACCACCTCCACGCCGAGCGTCACCCGGTCCAGCCTGACGCTGGCCGCGGGCACCATGGCCTCGCGCGTCCTCGGGGTCGTCCGCCAGTCGCTCATCGTGCTCGCGCTCGGACAGGGCCTGGTCGGCAACGCCTTCCAGACGGCCAACAACCTGCCGAACGTCATCTACATGCTCATCGCCGGCGGGGTGATCAACTCAGTCCTCGTCCCGCAGATCGTCAAGGCGATGCGACTGCCCGACGGCGGCCGCGAGTACACCGACCGGATCATCACCCTGTCGACCGCCGGACTGCTCGCCATCACCGCCGTCTGCACCGCCGGTGCCGGGTTCTTCATCTACCTGTACGCCGGTGACCTTCCGCCGGACGCGCGGGCCCTCGCCGTCTTCTTCGCGGTCCTCACCATGCCGCAGATCCTGTTCTACGGCCTGTACGCAGTGCTCGGGCAGGTGCTCAACGCCCGGAGCCAGTTCGCCGCGTTCGCGTGGGCGCCGGCCGTCGCCAACGTCTTCGCGATCGCCGGCCTGCTGGCGTTTCTGCGGCTCTACGACGGTCACGTCGGGCCGGGCGAGTGGAGCGCGCCGATGGTCTGGCTGTTCGCCGGCAGCGCGACCTTGAGCATCGTCGCCCAGGCCGTCGTCCTCGTGATCGCCTTGTGGCGCACCGGCTTCCGCTGGCAGCCGCGGTTCGGGCTGCGCGGTGTCGGTCTGCGCACGACGTCGAAGGTCGCCGGCTGGGCGTTCGCCGCGCTGATCCTCGCCCAGCTGAGCTACCTCGTCGCGTCCAACGTCATCTGGCACGCCACGAAGCAGCCGAGCACCGACTTCGTCGCCGGCATCTCCGTGTATGCGTCGGCCTTCTTCATCTTCATGGTGCCGCACGGCTTCGTCGCCCTCTCGGTCATCACCGCCATCTACCCGCGGATGTCCCGGGCAGTCCACGACGCCGACCGCACCACCCTGCGCGCCGAGTACCGGCGCGGGCTGGCCCTCCCCACCGTCCTCACCATCCCGGCGACGTTCGCGCTCGTCGTCTTCGCGTTGCCCGTCGTCACCTTGCTCTTCTCGTCCCGCGACCCCAGGGAGGTTCCCGCCACCGCGCTCGTCCTCGCCGTCATGGCGCCAGGCATCGTCCCGTTCGGCATCGACGTCCTGAACCAGCGCTTCTTCTACGCGCACGACGACGGCCGGATGGTCTTCTACGAGCAGGTCGTGCTGTCGGTCGTCGCGTCGGCGGTGGCGCTGCTGGCCCTGGCGTTCCGTCCGGAGGTCGCCGTGGCCGTGGTGGCGGTGGGGCTCGTCGTCAGCAACATGTGCAGCGCGGCCTTCGGAATATGGTTCGTGCGGCGGCGGATCGGGTTCTTCGGACTCCGCGAGGTCGCGTTCAGCTGGGTCCGGATGATCGCGGCGTGCATGGTCGCCTCGGCGGTGTCCTACCTGGCGACGACGGGCCTCCGTGACGGCCAGAGCGGGCGCGGGCGGGCCTTCGCCGAGCTGGCCGTCGGAGGGCTGGTGTTCGCCGTGGTCTACTTCGGACTGGCGCTGCTCATGCGGGTTCCCGAGGTCGGCGAGATGCTTGCGCCGGTCGTGCAGCGGCTGCCCGGTGGGCGCCCTCGCGGGCGGCACGCGGCCGGTTGACGGAACCGCCGCCGTACGCCAAGGTAAGCAAGCGCTTACCTCCAGGAGGGCCGATGGGACGGTTCGACGGGTCGGTGGCCCTCATCACGGGCGCGAGCCGAGGCATCGGCCTCGGGATCGCGCAGCGGCTGGTTGACGAGGGGGCCCGCGTCTGCGTCACGGCGCGCCGGCAGGACGCGCTCGAGGCGGCGGTCGAGCAGCTGGGCGGCCCCGAGCACGCCATGGCCGTCCCCGGAAAGGCCGACGACGTCGACCACCAACGCGAGGCCGTCTCCCGGGTCGTCGAGACGTTCGGCCACCTGGACCTCCTGGTCAACAACACTGGGATCAACCCGGCCTACGGCCCACTCATGCAGCTCGACCTGGGAGCGGCGCGCAAGATCGTCGAGGTGAACTGCATCGCCGCGCTCTCCTGGGTTCAGCAGGCGCATGCCGCATGGCTCGGGGAGCACGGCGGCGCGGTGGTCAACGTCGCGTCGATCGCCGGACTCAAGCCTGCCCCCGGTATCGGCTTCTACGGTGCCAGCAAGGCGATGCTCGTGCACCTCACCCAGCAGCTCGCCGTGGAGCTCGGGCCCTCCATCCGGGTCAACGCGGTTGCTCCCGCGGTCGTCAAGACGGTCTTCGCCACCGCGCTCTACGAGGGTCGCGAGGAGCAGGTGTCCGCGACCTACCCGCTGAAGCGCTTGGGGGTGCCGGCCGACGTGGCCGGCGCCGTGGCATACCTGCTCTCCGACGACGCCTCCTGGGTCACCGGGCAGACCCTCGTCCTCGACGGCGGGCTCACCATGACGGGTGGCGTCTGAGGTGTATGCGGCCGGCTCGACGGCGGTGGTCACCGGCGCCGCTGGGGGTATCGGCCGGGCGTTGATGGACCGGCTTGCCGCCCAAGGCTTCCGGCTGGTGATCGCCGACCTCGACCCGGGCGTCGAGGCGCTCGCCGCGGCGGTCGGGGCCGTGGCCGTCGTCGGCGACTGCGCCACCGAGGCGGGCGTCACCCGGCTGGTCGACACGGCCTGGGCCGAGCTGGGACGGGTGGACGTCTTCTTCGCGAATGCCGGCACCGACGTCGGTCGTGGACTCTCGACTCCAGACGCCGAGTGGGCCACCGCCCTCGAGGTGAACGTCATGGCGCACGTACGAGCCGCTCGGCTGCTGGTTCCCCGCTGGCTGGAGGGCGGGGGCGGCCGGTTCGTCGTGACCGCGTCGGCGGCCGGGTTGCTCACCATGCTCGGCAGCGCGCCGTACTCGGTGTCGAAGCACGGTGCCGTGGCCTTCGCGGAGTGGCTGCGGGCGACCTATAGCCATCGCGGGATCGTCGTCCAGGCGATCTGCCCGCAGGGCGTCCGGACCCGGATGCTCGACGCGGCGGGACCGCTGCGCGACCTGCTGACCCGGGACCGCGCGCTCGAACCGGCGGAGGTCGCCGACGTCGTCTGGCTGGCGTTGCAGGGTGACGACTTCCTCGTGCTGCCCCACCCGGAGGTTGCCGGCTACTACCGCGCTCGGGCGACCGACCCCGACGCCTGGCTGGCCGGGATGGGCCGCCTGCAGGCCAAGCTCGACCACGGGACCGCGGTATGAGAGCCTGGCGGGTCGAGGCCAACGGCGAGCCGGAGGCGGCCCTGCGGCGGGCCGAGGCCGAGCCGCCCGACGTCGGCCCGCGGCAGCTGCGCGTGCGGGTGCTCGCCGCGCCGGCGAACTTCCCCGACGTGCTGCTGTGCCGCGGGCAGTACCAGGTGCGCCCCGAGCTGCCCTTCGTCGCCGGCGTCGAGGCGTGCGGCGAGGTCGTGGCGGCCGGTCCGGACGTCTCCGACGTGTCGGTGGGAGACCGCGTCGTCGGCACCTGCGTACTCCCGCACGGCTCGTTTGCGGAGGAGGCGGTCATGGAGAGTGCCGTGGCGTTTCCCGCCCCACCGGGTCTGGATGATGCGGAGGCCGCGGGTTTCGTCATCGCCTATCAGACCGGCTGGTTCGCGCTCCACGAACGGGCCCGGCTGCGGGAGGGCGAGACGTTGCTCGTCCACGCCGCTGCTGGGGGCGTGGGTTCCGCGGCGGTGCAGCTCGGCAAGGCCGCAGGCGCCCGGGTGGTCGCGGTCGTGGGCGGTGCGGCCAAGGCGGAGGTGGCCCGGCAGTGCGGGGCGGACGTCGTCGTCGACCGGCACACCGAGGACGTCGTCGCCGTCGTCAAGGAGCTCACCGACGGGCGCGGGTCCGACGTCGTCTTCGACCCGGTCGGCGGCGAGGCCTACGCGCAGTCGACTCGATGCGTGGCGTTCGAAGGCCGGATCGTCGTCGTGGGGTTCGCCAGCGGAACCGTGCCACAGCCGGCCCTTGGCCACGCGCTCGTGAAGAACTACGCGATCCTCGGGTTGCACTGGGGGCTCTACGCACAGCTCGACCCGGCCCGGGTTCGCGCCGCCCACCAGCACCTCCTGCGGCTCTCCGCGGCGGGGGCGATCAAACCGGTGGTCGGCGAGCGCGTCGGCTTCGACGAGCTGCCGGCCGCGGTGCAGCGGCTCGCCGACGGCGAGACGGTCGGGAGGGTCGTGTGGGAGGCCTGAGCGACCCACCGGGCCTTGACCTCGGCGCTCTGCGGCGCTGGCTCGACGAGTCGGCGACCGGCCTGCTCGACGGCCCGCTGTCCGCCGATCTCGTCGCAGGCGGCAAGTCCAACCTCACCTACCGCGTCACCGACGGGACCCGGTCGGCGGTCGTTCGCCGGCCGCCGCTCGGCCATGTGCTCGCCACCGCCCACGACATGGGCCGCGAGTACCGCGTCATCTCCGCCCTCCAGGCGACTCCCGTGCCGGTCCCCGAGGCGTATGCGTCGTGCACCGACGAGTCTGTCATCGGTGCCCCGTTCTACGTCATGTCGTTCGTCGACGGCATCCCCTACCGGTCGGCGGCCGAGCTGGAGGCTCTCGGAGAGAACCGAACTCGAGCCATTGGCGAGCGGCTGGTCGACACGCTCGCCGACCTGCACGTGGTCGACGTCGCCGCGGTCGGCCTGGAGGACTTCGGACGCGCAGAAGGGTTCCTGGGCCGGCAGGTGAGACGGTGGGGCCAGCAGCTGGACGCCTCCCAGAGCCGGGACGTCGCCGGGATCGACGAGCTGCGGACCCGGCTCGGCGAACGGGTCCCCCCGGACTCCCCCGGGGCCGTCGTCCACGGCGACTACCGCCTCGACAACGTCCTCGTGACCGCCACCGACGAGATCGGCGCCGTCGTGGACTGGGAGATGGCCACGCTCGGGGACCCGCTGACCGACGTGGCGCTGCTTTTGACGTACCAGCGCATCGCGGCCCTCGGCGTGGGCGTCGGTGTCTCGACCGCGCCCCGGGCGGCCGGCTTCCCGGACCGCAACGACATGATGCAGCGGTATGCCGAACGCACCGGCCGCGATCTCGGCTCCCTGGGATTCCACGAGGCGTTGGCCTGCTTCAAGCTCGCGGTGATCCTCGAGGGCATCCACTACCGGCACGTCCACGGCCAGACCCTCGGCGAGGGCTTCGCCGGGATCGGAGCCATGGTCGAGCCACTCGTGGAGATGGGGCTGGGTTCGATGCAGCAGGACGAGGCAGGAAGGCGAGGGTGATGGACTTCGGCTGGGACACGCATACCGAAGAGCTCCGGACTTCGCTGCTCGACCTCATGGAGACTCACATCCACCCGGCCGAGCCGGTGTTCGCCCGCGAGCTGGCCGAGCTCCAGGACCCGTGGGCCTGGAGCCGGGTACCGGTGCTGGCGACCCTGCGGGAGGAGGCCTCGGCACGCGGGCTGTGGAACGCGTTCCTCCCGGGGCCGAGGGGTGCCGGGCTGACGAACCTCCAGTACGCACCGCTCGCGGAGATCACCGGACGAGCTCTCCAGCTGGCGCCGGCGGCCCTCAACTGCTCGGCACCAGACACCGGGAACATGGAGGTGCTCGACCAGTTCGGGACGCCGTCGCAACAGGAGAGATGGCTGAAACCGTTGCTGAGAGCGGAGATCCGATCGGCGTTCGCCATGACCGAGCCGGACGTCGCGTCGTCCGACGCCACGAACATCGCGACCCGCATCGAGCGCGACGGCGACGCTTACGTGGTGAGCGGCCGCAAGTGGTGGATCACCGGGGCCATGAACCCCGACTGCGCGGTGTTCATCGTCATGGGCAAGACCGACCCCTCCGCCGCGCGGCATCGGCAGCAGAGCATGGTCCTGGTCCCGCGCGACACTCCGGGGCTGACGGTGGTGCGCCCGATGTCGGTCATGGGGTACGACGACCGCGACCACGGCGGGCATGCGGAGCTGCTCTTCGACGGCGTCCGCGTTCCGGCGGCCAACCTGATCGGCGGCGAGGGGGACGGGTTCGCGATCGCCCAGGCTCGCCTCGGGCCCGGGCGGATCCATCACTGCATGCGCTCGATCGGGGTGGCCGAGCGGGCCCTCGAGCTCATGTGCACGCGGGTCTCGTCGCGTGAGGCGTTCGGCAAGCCGTTGTCGGAGCAGGGCGTCATCCGGGACTGGATCGCGGAATCGCGGGTACGGTTGGAGCAGCTGCGGCTGCTGGTTCTCAAGACCGCGTGGCTCATGGACACCGTGGGTAATCGGGGCGCGCACACCGAGATCCAGGCGATCAAGATCGCGACCCCCGCGACGGTGGAGTGGATCCTCGACAAGGCGATCCAGGCGCACGGCGCCGGCGGCCTGAGTCAGGACTTCCCGTTGGCGGCGGCGTGGGCGGGCATCCGCACCCTCCGGTTCGCGGACGGCCCCGACGAGGTGCACAAGAACGCGCTGGCCCGGGCTGAGCTCAAGCGGCACGCCCCAGACCAGACCTGAGCGCCGGAGTCACAGCTCCGTGGGCAGCCGTCCCGCGTCGAGGAGTGACGTCGCGACGGCGCCGATCTTCATCCGGGAGCTCCGGGCCGCCTCGCGCAACCGGTTGAAGGCCGTCACGGCGTCCACACCGTCGCGGGCCATGAGGTAGCCCACGCCGCGCTCGATGATGACGCGGTAGTCGAGCGCGTACTGCAGCTGCCCCGCCAGCTCCTGCGCCTTGTGGGCGGAGAGCGCCGTCGCCAGCGTCGTCGCAACCAGGTCGCTGTACCGCAGCAGGGCTCGCTGCTCTTCGTCCTCCCAGGTATGCGGGTGGTCCCGGTAAACGTCGAGCGTTCCGACGGTCACCCCGCCGAGTCGTACCGGCACCCCGAGCACGGCCCGCACGTCATACGCCGCCACGGCCGCGGCCAGGTCCGGCCACTGCCGCTGCGTCCGCAGGTCCTCGACCGCGACAGCGCGGGTCGTGACGAAGGCTTCCGTGCACGGACCCTGTCCGGTCTCGCTCTCGACGGTCTCGAGGATGCGACCTGGGCCGTTGCTCGCGGCGACGTAGCGGGAGATGTTCTGATCGTCAGCGAGCATGATCCCGCTGCCGGTCACCTGGAACAGCTCGACGCAGGCCTCGGTCACGTCGTTGAGCGAGTGCGTCAGGTCCGCTTCCCTTTTGTGGCGGTCAGCGAGACGGCGCAGACTGCTCGTCAACGCCTCGGGGTCGACTGGCACGCTCCGGTCCTTCCGCACTCGTCTCGGGACTCTGCTGGCCCGTGCGATTGTCCTCGCCGGTGCGCACGTTGTCCTCCCGAGATCCGGACGGCGCGGCCAGGTCGAGGATGAGACCGACGACCTTGGCGTATGCCTCCGCCTCGCGGATCTCGTCCGCCGTCCACGTGTGGGGCCGTCGGCGGGCGGCGTTGAGGTTGCCAACGACGGCGCCCGCGGCCCAGATGGGACAGGACAGCACAGCCCGAAGGCCATTGCCGGAGACGCCGGCCCACAGGGCCGCATACGCGGGAACGACGGCCAGGTCCGCGACGGCGACCGTGACGCAGGTGTCCATGGTGTCCAGGCCGGGACCCTGACCGACCCGGACCTGAGTCGATTCCAGCACCGAGGCCCGGTCGTCTGTGAACCCCACCGCCTGCAGCGTGCCCTGCTCGTCGAGCAGCATCAGCCCCACCGAGTCGACGCGCAGGACGTCGACGGCCACCTGGACCGTCTGGGCCAACGCGGCCGCCGGAGACGACCGGGACATTGCGAGATGGTCGGCCGCAGGGGACGGCTCGGTGGCCGCGCCAGCGGGCCGGAAGGGCGTCTCGACCAGGTCAGCGCTGGAGACGGTCATACCGCACCAGCAGGCTGGAGCCGTCCGGTGACTTCGCGTCGAGGAGCCCCGCCAACCCTTGGTCCTCGCTGGCCAGCCGGCCGGTATAGGCGTCATGGATGACCCGACCGACCTCCCGGACCTTGACGTTGGTGTCCTGCGACAGCCGGACCAGGACGGTCCACGCCTCGTCCGGCGTCACCTCGAGCCTCGCGGCGATGATTCCCGTCACGACGCCCAGCTGCTGGCGGCTCACCATGCCCTCCTGCAGCTGCGCGATGGTCGCCTCCAGCTCGGCGACCCGGGTGGGACTCACCCAGCGGCGGGCCACTCCGTCATGGCCGTCCACTCCATCGGGGAGATTGGCCCCGTCGTGGGCGCCCACCCGATCATGGACGGCGGCGTACACCTGACTATCCAACGACATGCGCCAACTCCTCGACGTCACGTCCGCGGACACAAGGCGGAACATCACTTGATCCCTGAGTGAGTATCGCACGAAACGCGGCGCAGCCAAGGGCCGCCCTCGTGCCCGAGCTAGCCTAACCGGTGCCGCAGCGCTCGGTTTCCCGGGCGCTGGCCGACCATTGGCGGAACAGCGGTCAGCTGAGCCAGGTAGGCCGCAGCCCGAACCCCGAGTCGCCCTCCGTCGTCGTCTTCGAGGCGAGCACCTGGTGCAGCTGGATCCGGTTGCGCTCGAACGACAGCCGTGACCCGGCGAGGTACAGCCCCCACACCCGCGCCACGCCGAGCCCCGCCTGGGCGACCGCCTCCTCCCAGTTGGCCGAGAGGTTGCGGCACCAGTCGCGGGTCGTCATCGCGTAGTGCTCGCGCAGGTTCTCCTGGTGGCGCACCTCGAAGCCCTCGTCCTCCATGACCTCGACGAGGGTGCCCGACCCGGTGAGGCCGCCGTCGGGGAAGACGTAGCGGTTGATGAAACCCCGGGACGGCACGCCCGGGTGCTGGTTGTCCGGCCGCGTGATGCAGTGGTTGAGCAGCCGCCCGCCGTCCTTGAGCCGGTTCCGGAGGAACCGGAAGTACGTGGGATAGTTCGACACCCCGACGTGCTCGGTGAGCCCGATCGACGAGACCGCATCGAAGCCGCTCTCGCGCACGTCGCGGTAGTCGCCGTGGCGGATGACACCGCGGTCGGCCAGGCCTTCGCGCTCCATCCGCGCAGCGCCCCACGAAGCCTGCTCCTTGGACAGCGTCACGCCGACCGCCGTGACGCCGTAGTTCAGCACCGCGTGGTGAACCATCCCGCCCCATCCGCAGCCGACGTCGAGCAGACGCATACCGGGTTGGAGGCCGAGCTTGCGGCAGACGAGGTCGAACTTCTCCTCTTGAGCCGTCTCGAGCGAGGCGTCGGCAGTCGGGTAGACCGCGCAGGTGTACGCCATCGAGGGGCCGAGCAGCAGCTCGTAGAACCGGTTGGACACGTCGTAGTGGTGATGGATCGCCTGGGCGTCCCGTGCCCGGCCGTGGGTGATGCCGTGGGCCAGCCGGCGAACCCGGCCGGGCGTCTCCTCCTTGGGCAGCTCGGGAACGCGCGGACGATTGCCGCGGACGAACCGCGCCAGCTCCGGCAGCTCGGTCAGCGTGGGGCGGTGGGGCTGCAGGCCGTCCTCGAGGAACTTCAGGACCTCATAGGGGTCTCCCTCGTCGAACGGCTCGAGCACCAGGTCGCCCTGGAGGTATGCGCGGGCGAGCCCCAGCGAGTTCGGGGACGTGAGGAGGTAGTCCAGACCGCGTCGGCTCCGCAGCTCGAGTCTCAGCGGCGCATCCCCGGCTCCGGTCGACGACCCGTCGTAGGCGGAGAACCGCACCGGAACCCGCTTGCCGAAGACCATCGTGAACGCGTCAGCCACGGTGGGTGGGCTCGTCGTGCGACCCGTGGTCGTCTTGCCGAGCAACGTGGTCATCGTCTGCGCACCGCCTTCTCGTAGAGGGTAGGAAGCCGCCCGCGAGGGTCATACCGCTTCTTCACCGGGCGGTAGTCGGCACCACCGTAGAGCCGGTCGAACGTGGGCTCGTCGTAATAGGCGTCGGAGTAGAGGGACTTGTGGCCGCCGAGCCGGCCGACCTCGTCCTCGATGGCCCGGTTGACGTCGCCGTCCTCCTGACCAGACTCGATGGCGACGGTCGACCAGAACCCGACGTTGACGTAGGGCCGGCCCACGGCCATGGGGTACAGCGGCCAAGGCGTGCGGCCCGTCTCGGTATGCGTGGAGCGCAGCTGGATGGGGCAGAGCCAGACCGGCTCGATCGGGACCTCACGGAGGAACCAGTCGAGGAATTCAGCCGTCCGCTCCAGCGGGATCTCGACGTCCTGGACGACCCGCTCCCGCGGCGGCTTCCCGCGCCGGGCGTCCACCCAGGCCGCGACGTGATGCCGGTTCTCGAAGGCGACGATCTTCCAGTAGACGTCGCTGCGCAGCTTCCGCTTCGGCCATAGGCGGCGCACCAGCGGCTGCTGCGCCCCGAACGCGCGCGAGCACCAGAACCAGTCGGTGTCCCACCGCCAGAGGTAGTCGTGGACGGTGAGGAGGTCCCGCTCGCGCTGCTGGAGCGATCGGTAGAAGATCCGCTGACCGGTGTAGTCGCTCGGATCGGCTTGTCCCGTAGCCGAGTCGGCCCAGCGACCCAGGGTGAGATATATCTCCTCGCGGGCGAAGACCACGCCGTCGAGGAAGTCGACCTCCTCGCCCGACCAGGCGCGAGTGCGCATGATCTGGCCGATGGCGTCCTGGACGTCGGCGAGCGAACAGAACCGCACGTGCTGCAGCGCGACGTAGGGGTGCACCGGTTCCAGCTCGATGGTGAGGCTCAACGCATACCCGAGGGAGCCGTACGAGTTGGGAAAGGTTCGGAAGAGGTCGGCGTGCTCGCCGTCGGGCCGCGCGACGACGATCTCGCCGTCGCCGGTGAGGATCTCGGCCTCGAGCACCGACTCGTGCGGGAGCCCGGAGCGGAACGAGGACGACTCGATGCCGAGCCCGGTGACCGCTCCCCCGAGGGTGATGGTGCGCAGCTGCGGGACGACCAACGGCATCAGCGCGTGCGGCAGGGTGTTCGCGACGAGGTCCTCGTATGTCGTCATCCCCTGGACGCGCGCGGTCCGGGCGACCGGGTCGAGGTCGATGACGTGGTTGAGGTCCGAGACGTCGAGCCGGGTCGAGTCCGTCGTGCGCTGGCGGAACAGGTTCGACGTGCGCTTCCCGAGGCGCACCGGTGCCTCCGGCGGGAGGGCGGCCATGTCGTCGAGGAGCCGCGCGGTCGCCGCACGATGCTGCTCGTCGCCGACCGGGCGGAGCACATCCAGAGCCACGTCCCCCATGAAAGCAGTCCTCGCTCGACGGTTGTGGGCGGACCCGGTAGATCAGTGCGGGGTCCGCCCACTGAGCGCCTCGCGGACCAGGCCGGCATTGCCGCGCGCCCGGAGGCCGGCCTCGTCGAAGAGGGTGTCCTCCAGCCCGATTCGCGTGTCGTAGCCGTGCTTCTGGGCCCACCGCAGGACCGGCCAGGCCCACGTCTCCTCGCCATGGACGAGGATCGGGGCCGGCTGCGAGCCGAGCGCCGACAGGATGCGCTCTGCGGCCCAGGAGCCATAGCCGCCCGGCGAGCGCCCCGGGATGGCCTCGACGAGAACCCGCAGCACCCGCCACGGCCAGTGCCGCCCCACGAACTCCGCGGCGGCGCTCGGCGTCCAGAGCCCGGCCTCCACGTCGATGCGCCGGGTCCGCAGCGTGGTGGCGAGGTCGAACGCGCCGGCTTCGTGCCAGTTGACGCTGGCGAAGTCAGGTCCGCCGTCCTCCGGACGCGGCCAGCGGCTCACGAGGGCCAGGCGTTCCATGCCGTCGGGTGCGATCTCCTCCCGGGTGGTCACGCCGACGGGGATCCCCGGGACCGCCCGGCGCACCGCCGTCACCGTCAGCGCCACCAGGTCGCCGTCGAGCGTCTCCCGGCCCAGGTCGCCGCGGGGGTGCACGTGCACGGACTCGGCTCCCGCGGCGACGGCCTCGGCGGCGGCTTCGGCGATCTGCGAGACCGTGACCGGGACCCGCTCATACCGGCGGCGACTGCCGTTGAGGCAGACCTGGAGCACCGGTCAGCTCCTGCCTGGGGCGGCAGCGAGGTATGCGTGGCAGCGCGCCACCCGCACGCGCCACCAGGCGACCCGGTCCGGCGCTGCCACCGCGGCCTCCAAGAGGTCGTCATCCGCGCGGACCGGACCAACGGGGACCGAGCCGCCCGAGGGAACCAGGCGGTCGTGTGCGACGTCCGCGGCCAGCAGCTCGACGGTGCCGAGGCCACACGCGTACGGCAGCTCCGGCAGAGCCGCCGCCAGCGCGACGCCGGCGGCCATGCCGACCGAGGAGTCGAGGGCGGAGCTCACGACGGTCGGGAGACCGCACTCGGCCGAGACCTCCAGCGCGCGCCGGACTCCGCCGAGCGGCGAGACCTTGACGACGACGACGTCGGCCGCACCCGCGCGGGCGACGCGGCCGGGGTCCTCGGCCTTGCGGATCGACTCGTCGGCGGCGACCTTCACGTCGATCCCGTTGCGCGCGAGCCTCGTGCGAAGGGCAGCGAGGTCCTCGACCTCGGGGCAGGGCTGCTCGGCGTACTCGAGGTCGTAGACCGCGAGCGCCGTAATGCTGCGGACCGCCTCGTCGACGTCCCACGCGCCGTTGGCGTCGACGCGGATCTTCGTGCCGGGTCCGGCGGCGTCGCGGGTGGCGGCGACCCGGTCGACGTCTTCGGCGAGCGACTGGCCTGGTTCGCCGACCTTGACCTTGACCGTGGTGCAGCCGTCGTAGCGGGCGAGCACGCCGGCCACGTCGTCGGGCGCGACGGCCGGGATCGTGGCGTTGACGGGAATCCGGTCCCGCCGCGCTGTCGGCCAGCCCTCCCACGCGGCCTCGACCGCCGCGGCCAGCCACCGGGACGACTCGGCCGTGTCGTACTCGAGGAACGGGGCGAACTCGCCCCACCCGACGGGTCCCTCGAGGAGCACGACCTCCCGGTGGTCCACCCCACGGAACCGGAGGTGCAAAGGAAGGGTGACGACGCGCATACCGTCGAGCAGGTCCTCCAGGGGTGGCAGGGTCATGTCGCGAAGACGGCCTCGGGCTGGTTGGCAACGGCCAGCTCGATGCGGCGGCGCTGGTTGACCGAGAGCGGCGGCAGGTCATCGACCCGGAACCAGCGCGCGTCGACCGACTCGTCGTCGGCGACCACCGGTTCGCCCTCGACCCACGAGCACCGGAAGCAGAGGCTGAGGAAGGCCGACCGGTCGCCGTTGTCGTACTCGATGACCGGAGTGGTGTGCGCCCAGACCAGGCGTTCGGCCCGGGCGACGACACCGGTCTCCTCGAGGACCTCGCGCACCGCGCCGACGGCCGGTTCCTCGACGGGGTCGAGGATGCCGGTCACCACGGTCCACGCCAGGTTGTCAGAGCGTTGGACCAGGAGGACCTCGTCGGCGCCGTCGACCGGACGGCGCCGGAGGACGACCGCGGCGACGCCGGGCAGCCAGAGCAGGTCGGCGCCCACGCGGGTCCGCAGCCGGGCGACGAAGTCGGGGATCGGCATACCGAGGACTCTAGGTGCGCCGTCTTGCGGCACTGGGCGCGGTCGTATCCTCGGGCCCGTGCCGGACTCCCCCAGCGAGCTGTTCGACCCGTCGGCCTGGGAAGAGGTGTCCGGGTTCGACGACCTGACCGACGTGACGTACCACCGAGCGGTGGGCCTGGGCTGTGTGCGGGTGGCGTTCCACCGGCCGGACGTCCTCAACGCGTTCCGGCCGCACACCGTGGATGAGCTGCAGCGCGTGCTCGACCATGCCCGGCAGACGCCGGACGTCGGCGTGGTGCTGCTCACCGGGAACGGGCCGTCGGCCAAGGGACAGTGGTCCTTCTGCAGCGGTGGCGACCAGCGGATCCGGGGGCGCTCGGGGTACCAGTACGCGTCGGGGGAGACTGCCTCGACCGTGGACACCGCCCTGACCAAGACCGCCGGTGGGCGGCTGCACATCCTCGAGGTCCAGCGGCTGATCCGGACGATGCCGAAGGTCGTCGTGGCGGTGGTGCCGGGGTGGGCCGCCGGGGGCGGGCACTCGCTGCACGTCGTCTGCGACCTCACGATCGCGTCGCGGGAGCACGCGCGCTTCAAGCAGACGGATGCCGACGTGGCCTCGTTCGACGGCGGGTACGGGTCGGCGTACCTCGCGCGGATGGTCGGCCAGAAGTTCGCGCGGGAGATCTTCTTCCTCGGCCGGACGTACTCGGCGGACGACATGCACCGGATGGGCGCCGTGAACGTCGTGGCGCCGCACGAGTCGCTGGAGGCCACGGCACTGGAGGTCGCGCGGGAGATCCTCGGGAAGTCGCCCCTGGCGCAGCGGATGCTCAAGTTCGCGTTCAACCTCGTCGACGACGGGCTCATGGGCCAGCAGGTGTTCGCGGGAGAGGCGACCCGGTTGGCATACATGACCGACGAGGCCGTCGAGGGGCGAGACCAGTTCCTCGAGAAGCGCCCGCCCGACTGGTCGCCGTTCCCCTGGTACTTCTAAGGGCCTTTCCCGCTTCCAGGCTCACGTTGTTGTCAATCGGGGGCGTCTTGAATCCTTCCAACTGACAACAACATCAGTCTGGAAGCAGTCAGCGTAGGGCGAGCGCCTGGAAGATCCGGGAGGCGAGGCCGTGGGCACCGCCGGCGGCGACGTCCTCCAGCCGGACCGGTCGCCCGGCCGCATCGGTCAACGGGAGGCGCCAGTTGGGATACTCGTCGAGCGT